>NZ_KV821967.1:0-73328 GCF_001815785.1 Corynebacterium sp. HMSC056F09 | reverse complement strand
GGTTGGTGGGAGAATTTCTTTTATGACTACAACGCGCCTGATGCTCATTTGCGGTGCCCTTGCCGGACTTGTGATCGCATTAGTCGGCGGCACGTGGCTGGCGGCGGCAAATATGGCGCTGGGAACCTTCTTTTTCGCCCTCGCCGTGATGCTCGGCCCGTTTGCGGGACTAGCATTGCTACTCTGCGCTGCCGCTGCATCTACGGCGCTAAGCCGTTCCCTGTTTTGTGTGGGCGGCTTGTTTCTCGTGGGGGCAACCTCGACGTTGTGGGCGCACGGCACGCTGTCGCTGCCGCTTTTCGTGGCAGGCACGCTGACCGGCGTCCTCGCCGTCTGGCTACACTGGGCACATGGCCACTCTGCTCTTCGATCTCTACGGCGTGCTCATGCGGCCCGCTGGGAACGCTGAGCTGGAGGACTACCTCCGCCCCGCAGACCCAGAGCACTTTTGGTCACTCTATGAGGAGTTTCGGCCCGCCTATGAGGCAGGGCAGTTGAGTGATTCGCAGTATTGGGGGCGCATCCGCGCGCTGACCGAACTCACCTCTTTTGACGTCAGTCACGCGATTGAACTGGACACCGAGCGCCTGCTCGTTGCCGACGCCGAGGTAGTTCGTGCGGCGCTAGACCTTATCGGCCAAGGCCACAGCGTTGGCATCCTAGCGAATGTTCCGACGGTATTGGGAACTAGGCTCCGCCACACGCAGCCCTGGCTCGAGGAGTGCGCCGCGGTGACGCTGAGCTGTGATATTGGGGTGGCTAAACCGGATCCGGAGGCCTACCTCGTGGCCGTCGATGCCCTCGGCGCGCAAGCCAAGGACACGCACTTTTTCGATGATCGGCCAGACTTCGTCACCGGCGCCCAGCGCCTTGGGCTCAAGGCCCACCTTTTTACGGGAATCGACTCGCTCTGCTTTTAGGCAGCTTTTGCTTCGCGTCCGAGCTCCAGGGGCACGCGCAGCAGCGGATCGAGCGCCACAGCACGGGTGCAGGCGCGAACGATCTCGGTGTGTGAGGGGATCATGCGTAGCTTTACCGGATGATCGGAGGCCTGGCGCACAGCGGAAGCAAAGAGCTTCGGGGCCGCCGGATCATCCGAGAAGGCGCCGCCGGCCACCACGAGGGTATCGGGGGTGTGCTCAGCCAACAGCTCAGCGGCGGTGGCGCCGAGGGAGCGCGCGCGGTCGTCGAGAAGCGTGCGCGTTTCTTCATCAGCATTCGCGACTACGTCTGGGAGCGAGTCTCTGCCGGTCACATCAAGGACTGCCTGCGTGGCGAGAGAGTCAGGTGCAGTGAGTTCGAGCTGCACAATCTCATCACCCGAGGTCAATGCCGCACCGACGGAGTCATCCGCGTAGAGCACCATGACAGGCTTTTCTGCGCCCAGCTCTGCGGACTGCGTTTCCGAGCCCAGGATGGCGGGGATAACGGAGGACACCACAACCGGAACACCGAACTGGTACTCCAAGCGGCTGGTTATGTCCATCTCATCCCAGCCCAGGTTGTGGGCGGTGATGCGGCCGGCCTCGTTGACGCTGCCGGAGGTGGTCACGCCGACTGAAACCAAACGGAGATCCAGGCCGGTCATGAGGCGATTGACACCAGCGATGATGTGCTCGATGACATCGCTTGCACTCAAACGCGAAACCGGGGTAGCCACGTCTTCCTCGCGGAGGGTGCGCCCCTTGGTATCGAAGAAGGCGATGTGGGTAAAGGCGGTACCAACCGCAATGCCGGCGAGCATCCAGTTATTGTCTGCTACTTCCAAGGGCACGGTGGGGCGTCCGCGCCCGCGGGACTGAGTCAAATCCGTGCGCTCGCGAATCAGCCCAGCGCCCAGCAGCGCGGCAGTGGCGCGGGTAATCGTGGGCTGGGATAGCCCCGTGGCTTCGACAAGTTCACTGCGGGTAACAACGGGGTTGAGTCGAATGATGTGGAGGCACTTCGCCGCTGGGGTGCGAGGGCGAGTGAACACGGGACCAGATTTAATCATGGCGCAAGTATAAATTCAGCAGACCGCATTGTCTAATAGAAATTGGGATTCAGTAGACATCATAGTCTAGAAGTGTGCCTGCGTTAGAGTGGTGTTCATGGATTCTGTTGCTGTGTACTGCGGCTCCGCCGCCGGAAACTCTGAAGCCTATGGCCAAGCCGCACACCTTTTGGGGGAGGAGCTCGCGCGGCGCAACCTCACCCTGGTCTATGGCGGCGGTGACGTAGGCCTGATGGGCATCGTCGCAGATTCCTGCCTTGCCGCCGGCGGCACGGTCATTGGGGTTATCCCGCGGCAGCTCGTTGATTACGAGATGTCACACCAGCGGGTAACCAAACTCGAAGTCGTGGACACCATGGCGCAGCGCAAAACGCGTATGGAGGAACTCGCGGATGCCTTCGTGTGCCTGCCGGGTGGTGTGGGAACTCTAGAGGAGCTCACCGAGGTGCTCACCTTGCAGCAATTAGGCAACCTCGACGGCCCGGTGGGCCTGGTAGACGTCAACGGTTTCTGGCAGCCGTTTACAAGAATGTACTCCGCAATGGTGCAGGAGGGGTTCGTTCAAAAACGCTTCCTCGACGCGCTCGTGGTCAGCCCGTTTCCAGCTGAAGTCCTGGATCAATTTGCATCATGGACGAGCCCGGGAAGTAAGTGGAGCAACAATTAGCTAACAACCTGGTAAATAAGGCGGCGCTGGGTTGGCCCAACCCCCTGGATCTTCGTTAGACTTCGCCCTTATGAGTTTTGACCAGAACGCAGAGCGCCAGCCTTCGCTGCTGGACGCGTCGTGCGATAACTTCGTCCACGACCTCGCGCAGCTCACGCCCACCGATGCCACCGCGTGGGGAATTCCCGGCTTCGATGGGGAGCTGGAGGATTTCTCCCCGGAGTACTACTCCTCCGTGGCGGATCGCACTCGTGAGATGATGGCGGATCTCGACGCCCTCGATGACACCACCGACGAGTCTGATGATGACGATGACTTCGATGAGGTGGACTACGTCACCGCCGCCGTCTTGCGCGACCGTCTCTGCCTGGATCTTGACCTGCACCATGCCGGTGAGGACATCCGCTGCCTTAACAACATTGCCTCCCCGGTGCAGACCATCCGCGACACCCTCATGCTCATGCCGAAGGACACCCCGGAGCAGCTTGATGCGTTGCGCTCGCGCCTGTCGAAGGTGGCGGCCTCCCTCAACGGCTACAGGGAGTCCCTCACGGAGGCGGCGTCGCGTGGCATGGTGGCGCCGCAGCGCCAGATCTCCGATGTCTTCGTGCAATGCGAGCGGCTTGCCGACGCCGGCTCCATGCTCGAGGACCTTGGCGTTGAGGGCCCAGAGGTGGACGCGGCCAAGGAAGCCTTCGGCGAGTTCGCCGATTGGCTCTCAAACGAGCTGCAACCACAAGCACCATCGCAAGACGCGGTGGGTCGCGAGCGCTACGAGCGCTTCTCCAGGCTCTTCGTCGGCGATGTCGTGGACCTCGATGAGGCCTATGAGTGGGGCATGGACCAGGTGCGCTCCATCAAGGCGGAACAAGAAAAGATCGCCCACGAGCTCTATGGCTCCGACGTCACCGTGCGCGCAGCTATGCGCAAACTCAACGAGGAGGAGCGTTACCAGCTGCACGGCACCGACGCGTTAGTGGAGTGGATGCAGTCCACCGCGGACCGCGTCATCAAGGACCTCGACGGCACCGCCTTCGACATCCCGGAGGCGGTTAAAGAAATCGAGTGCTGCATTGACCCGGCCGGCACCGGCGGTATCTTCTACACCTCGCCGTCTGATGACTTCTCCCGCCCCGGCCGCATGTGGTGGTCCGTACCGGCTGGCCAGGAGCTTTTCCACACCTGGCAGGAACTAACCACCGTCCACCACGAGGGCGCGCCGGGCCACCATCTGCAGATTGGTGCCGCGCTGACCCAGCCGGATCTCAACCTATGGCGCCGTGCGGTGACGTGGAACTCCGGCCACGGTGAGGGCTGGGCTCTGTACGCTGAGGCACTCATGGCGGAGCTGGGATACATGGATGATCCGGGCTTCCGCATGGGGCTTCTCGACGCCCAACGCTTCCGCGCCGCCCGCGTCGTGGTGGACATCGGACTCCACTTGGGCAAGGCGTTGCCGGAGTGCACCGCGTCCGGTGTCTGGGACAAGTCCCACGTCAAGACCTTCATGCGTGAGAACACCGCGATGGACGATGCCAACCTCTCCTTCGAGGTCACCCGTTACCTGGGCTGGCCGGGCCAGGCGCCGTCTTATGCCTTGGGCCAGCGCCTGTGGCAGCAGACCCGCGACGCCGCAGTCGAACAGGGGATGGACGTACGTGATTTCCACTCCCAGGCATTGGCTCTGGGCTCAGTGCCGATGTCGATCCTGCGCGAGACGATTCTGGACTAGCTGTCAGACTCTTGGATTTATCCACACCTGACTCTTGGATTTATCCACTAGTGACTCTGTAATTTATCCATGTTTCGGACTAGGGTACCTGGTATGTACCTGCCGCGAATTGTTGATGCAGAAGTAGAAAGAGGCCTTCGCGTTGCCGGAGCCCTCTTCCTGAAAGGCCCCCGCGCGAGCGGCAAAACGTCGACGGCGCGCCAGTTTGCTAAGTCTGTCATTCAGCTTGACCGTGACACTCCTGAAGCAAACGTTGCTCGCATGCAACCGGCACTAGGGCTTCAAGGGGCGCGGCCCCGGCTTATCGATGAATGGCAGGTTGTTCCTGCTATCTGGAACGAAGTGCGTCATGCGGTCGATGACTCGCGAGAAAAGGGACAGTTCCTCCTCACGGGTTCCTCGACACCCGATGACGATGCCACCCGCCATTCGGGGGCTGGGCGTATTCGCTCGATTCAGTTGCGTACGTTGAGCCTGGCAGAGCGTGGAGATTTGGCTGAGCGCGTATCACTAGGCGCGATTATTTCCGGCAATCAGGATCCCACGGCTGGGACGGACGCCACCGTGGCGGATTATGCCCGCTGGATCGTTGCCGGTGGCTTCCCAGAGTTTTTCGACCTTGATCCTCTAGATGCCCAAGAGGGGATGGAGTCTTACCTCACGGAGATGAGCGAGCACGACTACCCGGAACTTGGGGGTCCGCGCCGCGATCCGCGCCGTTTCCAGTCTTTTCTTCGCGCCTACGCGGGGCTAGTTGCTCAACCGGCCACCGCTGCAGCGATTCGTAAACGCATTGGCGAGCTCAGCAGTGCTACTCCTATGCCGGCAGCAGAAACCGTCAACGTTATTCATGATTTTGCTACACGTTTGTTCCTAGTTGAAGACCAGCCCGCGTGGTCACCAAAGACGAGATCTAAGACAACCATGGTTCAGATGCCGAAGCGTCAGCTCGCGGATCCTGGCTTGGCAGCTGCATTGTTGGCGGTTGGGCCAGACAAACTGCTTGGTGATCTAGAGACTTTGGGCATTCTCTTTGAGGCGCAACTGGTGCACGATCTGCGCGTTTATGCTCAAGCATTAAGGGCACGAGGCGTCTTCCATCTGCGGGATATGAAGGGCCGCGAAGAAATTGACGCGATAGTGGAACTCAGGGATGGCTCGTGGGTGGGATTTGAAGCGAAACTTTCGCACAACGAGGTCGATGCCGCGGCGGCACATTTGTTAAGAGTGGCAGAGAAGGTCTCCTTGCCACCGGCCGCTCTCATCGTGGTTATTCCCAGCGGACCAGCTTTCCAACGGTCAGATGGAGTGTGGGTGGTTCCACTAGCGGCGCTTGCGGAATAGCCGCAAAATCTGCGGCAGGTAGCCGGCGATGACCAGCACGATGATGAGCCGGATAATCTGCACGGCCACCACGGCTGGGCCCGCGCCTCCTTCCGCAGACAGCGCAAGCACCGTCTCCAGCGCGCCGGGTGAGGTGGCGAGGTAAGCCTCGAAGTAGGTTATGTCCAGCCATGCGGTCAGAGGCAGTGCGGTCAATGCGCACACGCCGAGCACGACAACGATAAAGAGGATCGTCGCCGGTAGCTGCTTGGCGAAGGCCCGCAGTGCCGGTACCGAAAGCCCACCACCGCAGACCCAGCCGATGGACATAAAGGCCATGATCTTGAACACGTAGAGCGGCTCCAGTGTGTGGCCGGCTGGAATAACCTGCGCAACCAGCACCGTCAAGATGAGCGGCCCCAAAACAGCAGCAGCTGGCAAACGCACCAGCTTGCCCAGCTGTTCACCAACCACAGCGATGGCGAGAGTCAGCAGTACGATCCACCACGTGACCTCGCCGTCAACGCTCATGTCGACACCGTGACCAGCGGGGGCATCCAACAACGACACCACCAAAGGCAGCGACACCGACACCGCCAGAAGGCGCAGGTATTGCGTCAGCGCCACGTAGCGGTAGTCCGCGCCGAGCTCGCTAGCTAGTGCCGGCATGAGGGAGGCCCCGCCCGGCAGCATCGACAAAATACCCGTCTCCCAGGAAATATCCTTCGGCTGCGAACGATGCAGCAGAACACCGCCAGCGACGCCGATTAAAACAGTAATGAGTGACATCGTCACCGCGGCTGGCACAAAGCCGATGAGGGTGGAGGCAGGAACTAAGGTCAAAGGTATGCCCGCCATCATTCCGATGAATCCGCGGGCGACAGAATAAAAGTGCTCGTTAACGGCGAGTTCTTTGCCCGTCGTCAAGGCCATGGCTCCCGAGACCACGATGGCGCCGAGGATCCAGGCTGCGGGTACGTGAAGGTAGCTAAACAATGCCCCGAGTGCTGCAGACCCCGGGGCCACGATGACCCATCTCGTACGAACAGACATGGAATCGAGTTTAATGATGGACATGGATTTCGGATTAAGCGGTTGGACGATTCTCACCATTGGCGCTGCCGTGGCCGGATGGATCGATGCCGTCATTGGCGGCGGCGGGCTCGTGCTTATTCCGCTCATTCTGGCGGTCGCGCCCCAGCTTGCTCCCGCCACCGCCCTGGCCACGAACAAGGTGGCGGCGGTCTCTGGAACGGCCTCTGCTGCCGTTACGCTCGTCAAGAAGGTCCGCCCGCCGAAGGGCGAGCTCATCCGTATGGGCCTTATCGCCCTCCTATGTTCCGGGCTCGGCGCTGCAGCAGCCGCACTCATGGACAAGGACGTCATGCGGCCGGTCATCATCGTGCTCATGGTGGCAGTCGGCATTTTCGTGGCCTTTCGCCCAGACTTCGGCAGCGGCGAAGGGGACGGTATCCGTGGCGGCTGGCGCACGTGGACCGGGTTAGCCGCCGTGGCGGCCATTGCCTTTTACGACGGTATTTTTGGGCCCGGCACCGGCATGTTCCTCATCATGGCCTTCACCGCCATCTTTTCCCAGAACTTCCTTACCTCCGCCGCGATGTCCAAGGTGGTCAACACATGTACCAACGTCGGCGCGCTCGTGGTCTTTATCGTGGGCGGGCACGTGGTATGGGGCCTAGCACTTGTTCTCGCAGCAGCAAATATCATCGGCGCGCAGCTGGGCGCGCGAACAGTGCTCGGCGGCGGTGCGAAGCTCATCCGCTATGCACTGCTCACTCTCGTCGTGGTGATGAGCGTGTACCTGGCCTGGCAGCAGTGGGGTTAAATCCGGTTCTTCGTCTTTGCGGTTGCTACCGCATTCCACGGATCCTCCGGCCACGGGTGCTTGGGATAGCGCCCGCGCATGTCGGCGCGCACCCCGGCATAGGGCCCAGACCAGAAGCTCGCTAGATCATCGGTGACGGCAAGTGGCCGGCCGGCGGGGGATAACAGATGAAATTGCACGCGATGGCCGCAGTATTCGGGAGACTCCGCCAACCCGAAACATTCCTGCAACTTGATGGAGACCACTGGGCGCTCGCCGGACCAATCGATCCTCGCAGCACGTCCGGACGGAACCGATAACCGTTCCGGCGCGAGCTCATCCAAGCGGCTAGCTTCGGGCCACGGCAGCAGGCGCTGCAGCGCCGGATACATGTCTGGGCGCTTACCGGAAGCCAGTTCATACAGCTCCGGCTCCAGCCAGCTCAGATCATCACCGTCCACGTCCGGCCATGGCTCACCGTATGCAGCGTGTAAGTGCCGCATACGTTCCCGCAGGTTCTGGGCCTTCTCGCTGAAGTGAAACAGGTTTAAACCCTGTCCGGAGTTGCGTAGTGCCTCCACCGCCTCATCACCGGAGACCTTCACTGGGGTTTCCGACAATACGATGGCGCCTGCCGCACGCACACGGATTCCCCGCACTTTGGAGCCGTCGAGAAAAGCCCGCGTCTCTTCGGTCACGCCGATGATCTCGAGCGCGTCTTTTTCCGCAATCGGCACTGCTTCACGAATGATGGCGTTTCCAGATTGCGCCAACGACACCTCAGCCACCGCCAACCACTCGTGACCATCCTCGAGAAACCGCGCGCGGGTGCCACTCGCCAACAAATACTCCTTGTCACCTACGCGCTTAGCCACGAACTCCGGGAAGGCAGTAGCGACCACCACGCCTGGGTCCACCGGACCTTTGTTGGGCACCAGGCGGGCAAGCCGCTTCGGATCCGAATCATCCAGGCGGGCAATCGTCTGCGCCGCCCCCGCACCGTACTTCAACAGTGCCGCGCCCCACCGTGGGTGCGTCGGCAGCAGCGCCAGTTCTTCGCCAGCGTTGAGCAGATCTAGGGTGCGGTGGGCGTCGGCAAGCGCGGGTGCCGGTGCTTGATCAAGCAACGGGAAGTCCGGTCCCGCGCCCCAACAATCCATGAACAGCGCCGCCTGCGTGAGGTCCGCGGAAAGAATCTCTGGAATCACGTGCGGAGAAAAGTGCTGGTAGTCCTCCTGTGAATAGCAGCGGACGACGGTACCCGGCGCCTCACGCCCGGCACGTCCGGCGCGTTGATCGGCGCTGCTTTTCGACGTCGACACCGTCACCAACCCACTCATCCCGCGCTGCGCATCCCGCTTGGGGACGCGGGACAACCCAGCATCGACGACGGTGCGCACACCCGGCACGGTCAGCGAAGATTCGGCGATGGACGTGGCGACGACGATGCGCTGTTCTCGCGTATACAGCGCAGCGTCCTGCTCCTGCGTGGTTTGGCGGCCATGGAGCGGAAAAACGTTGTGGCCGCTCAAGGCATCACACACCAGGTTGACCTCGCGAACTCCCGGCACAAAGACCAGCGTGGACTCGTGCTGCCGCGCGGCAACCCTCGCCACGCCTTTCCAAAAGTCTCGATCTCCCGCAGCGCGCCCCGGAATCGGTTCATAGGAGATGTTGAGCGGATATGTAACGGCCTCAGTGGAATGGATCGGCGCCCCTCCCATGAGCTGGGAGAAGCGGGAGGCGTCGACAGTCGCGGACATGGCAATGACCCGAAAATCATCGCGGAGCTGCGCCAACTCCAAGCACATGCCGAGTACGAGGTCAGTATCGAGCTGGCGTTCATGCACCTCGTCGATGGCTACGGCGGAAATTCCTTCAAGTTCCGGATCCCGCAGCAGGCGGCGCAACAAAACACCTGGGGTAACAAACTCGACGTCTGCGCCTTTGCGGGAATCACCGCGCACCGCATAGCCGATGCGCTGGCCTGACAACTCTTGAAGGCGGTTTGCCGCAGCACGCACAGCTACGCGGCGCGGCGCGGTGACGAGAACCTTGCCCTCTACTTGGTTAGCCAGCGCCGGCGGAACGAGCGTGGTCTTACCCGTGCCGGGCGGAGCCTGGACTACGACGTGACCGGCGGAAGGCAGAGAATCGATGGTCTCCAGGACGGGTAGCCCCTTGCCGATCGCCTTGAGATCAAACATCGAGATCCTGGCGCTCCCACCTATCTTCGTTGTCCTCCAGCGTGCGCACCACACGACCGGGTTGACCCAGCACCAGTGACCTATCCGGGATATCTGTGGTGACCAGTGTGTTCGCTCCAACGACACAATCCTCGCCGATGGTCACGCCCGGCAGCACCGTGACGTTGGCGCCGAACCACGTGTTGCGCCCGACGCTAATGGGCTTCGCAATCTCCCAACCTTCTGCTCGCATCTCATGGTCGTTGACAGGATGCCCCACGGTAATAAGCGAGCAGTTCGGACCGATCATGACGTGGTCCCCGAGGGTTACAGGCGCCTGTGCCAGGATCGTCGCACCAAAGTTGATGAAGACGCCCTTTCCGATGGTCACATTGCAGCCATACTCCAAGTTGAGCGGGACGTGCAGCCCGGGAACCTCGGACTCGGGCGACAACAGTTCCCGCAAAATCTCCTTCGCGCGCTCTGGGTTGGTGTTTTGCAGCTCATTGAGCTCCTTGGCCAGCAGGAAGCCGCGTCGATGTTCGGCGCTAACCTCCTCGTTGACACTGGGCATGAACCACTGCCCGCTGGTCATGCGTTCAAAGGATCCTTCGTCTGGGTGATGCATGTCAGCCATCCTATTCCCTCCTCTTAGTCTCGAGTCAGAACATCGAGAGCGGCACGGTGAAGGAAAACCTTGGAGCGGCCTTGTTGGATTTCTTCTAGGATTCCTAAATCTACGAGATGCGCCAGCCACGCGCTGGCGGTTTGGCGTTTGACGAAGCCCGTCTCTACCACGTCAGTAATGCGTACATAGGGCTTGATAAGAATGAGCTCGGCCATCTCGAGGGGATGGTTAATCACGCCCGCAGAACGTATTCGTTGCGCAGTGTTTTCCTGGATAGCCCGAAGCTGGGTAATCATCGAGGAGGCGTCGGCAGCCGCTGCGTGAACGCCGCGGATCATAAAAAGAAGCCAGTTTTCCCATGCTCCCTTAGCTGTCACAGCGTTGAGATGGCGATAGTAGTCTGCTTTGTTTCCGACGATATACCCGGACAGGTACAAAACCGGCAGCTCAAGAAGATCTTCTTGGATGAGGTAGAGGACGTTAAGGATTCGTCCAGTGCGCCCATTGCCATCGTAGAAAGGATGGATTGCTTCAAATTGATAGTGAAGCAGTGCCATCTTTACAAGGGAATCAACGTCGTGGCTGCAATATATATAGTCCTCCCACGCTGCGAGATGGTCCTCGATAATCTCCCTTCCTTCAGGTGGGGTGTAGAGCCTCTCCTTCGTTACAGGGTTACCGATAAACGTGCCCGGAAGTGAACGCACCTCGGCCTGAGTATCTAGAAGGGTGCTGCATACGATTTTTGCTGTCTTTTCTGATAGAGGTCGCTGCGATAGTGAGGAAAGTCCAGCGTGGAGCGCGGCGTTATAGCGAAGAGCCTCCTTGGTGGCAGGAGTCGGCTCGGCATCGACGTGCCACGCCGCACGGAAGAGCTCGTCATTAGTGGTGACGATGTTCTCAATCTCGGAGGAAGCACGAGCCTCACGCAGTGGAATCGTTGAGGTGATGATCTCCGGGTTAGGGATGAGCTGGCAGGCCGTACGCAGTTCAGCCAGTTTTTCCTTAGCATCGATGATGGCCTTAAGCACGGGAACGGTTTCCACCACTTCTGCAGGGGGGAGGGGTGGAAGCTCATTGTAGGGGGTGTCCGGGCTATAGGTTGGCATGGTAAAAGAATAGACATGTTGAGCAGATATGTCGATTTTTTTCAGAATTTTCGACATATCTGGATGACTTGTCGATTGCGTCGACATATCGGCGTACCCTCAGACGTTGACGTGTTAACAAATTAAGAAAGGCATCCTTATGGCGAAAATCGGCATCATCCTCGGCTCTACCCGCGACGACCGCGCCGGACTGGCCATCGCCCAGTGGGTCACCGACCTCGCTCAGGGGCGCGACGTGGACTACGAGCTCATTGACCTCAAGGCCTTCGACGTTCCGATCCTCACCACCTCCGTCATTCCTATGGCGGCAAACAAGAATTACGAGGATCCGCAGGTGCAGGCTTGGTCCGATGCTGTCGATTCCTGCGACGGCTATATCTTTGTCACCCCGGAGTACAACCACTCCGTGCCGGGCGCTTTCAAGAACGCCGTCGATTCCCTCGGCGCCGAGTGGGTAGGCAAGCCGATTGCGTATGTGGGCTACAGCTTCAGCGGCGGCATCCGCGCGGTAGAGGCGTGGCGCCTCATCATGGCGAACTTCTCTATGAAGCAGCTGCGCACCCAGCTGGATATCTCGCTGAATACCGACATGAAGGATGGCACCTTCACCCCGGCTGATTTCAAGGCCGGGATCGTCGAAAACATCTGCGCCGAGCTGGAAGAAGTCCTATCCTAGGGCGCATGGAAAAGGTAGCAGTCGTCACAGGAGCATCGTCGGGGATCGGGGAGGCGTCGGCAAGAGCGTTGGCGGCCGACGGTTGGCATGTTGTCGTCGGTGCGCGTCGCGTAGAGCGCCTTGAGGCCCTCGCGAAGGACATCGGCGGCGAGGCGCACGCCCTCGACGTAACCTCGGACGAGTCCGTGGCTGAGTTCGTCTCCCACCTCGACCGCGTGGACCTCTTGGTCAACAACGCCGGTGGCGCGAAGGGCCTGGAGCCCCTCGTGGAGACCACTATCGATGACTGGCAGTGGATGTACGACGTCAACGTCCTAGGCACTGTCCGTATGATCCAAGCCCTCATGCCGAAGCTGCGGGGTGGGCTCATCATCAACATGGGCTCCGTTGCCGGTTGGAACGTCTACGAGGGCGGCTCCGGCTACAACGCCGCTAAGCACGGTGTGCGCGTGATTTCCCGTGCACTTCGTATCGAGGAGCACGGCGTTCGTGTCACCGAACTCGACCCGGGCCGTGTAGCCACGGCGGAGTTTTCCCTCAATCGTTTTCGGGGCGACACCGAACGTGCTGCACAGGTGTATGACGGCGAACTCAACCTCACCGCAGAAGACATCGCTGAGGCCGTGCGTTGGGTGGCCTCGCTGCCGGAGCACGTCAACATTGACACCATGACCATTAAGCCGCGCACGCAAAGCTAAATTACCTGTTTCGCTGCAGGTGAGACGCCTCTTATAGTGGCATGCGTTAGTGAAAACACATGTGAGTATGGGGGTGTTAGATGGCATTCAGCGCCATAGTGGCCTTAATGGGTGTGTGGTTCGCGGCGATGGCCTCGCCAGGACCAGACGTGGTGCAGATTATTCGTTTGGGTGCACGCTCTACGCGCGCGGCGGTGTGGGCCGCAATCGGTAGCACCACCGGCTTGATGATGTGGACCGTTGCTTCGCTAGCGGGGCTTACCGCATTGATTTCGGCGCACCCGGAAATCCTGGTGGCGCTGCAGGTTGCCGGCGGCAGCTATCTGCTGTGGATGGCTTTTTCTGCCATCAGCGGTGGCATCAAAGAGCGCCGTGCACCGGCAACTATGAACCCTCAACCGCGCGGGTTCACCCCGGATGGCATCATCAGACTCGGCACGGCGTACCGCATGGGCCTGGTCAGCGACCTTTCCAACCCCAAGGTTCTGATTTTCTTCGGCGCTATCTTTGCCAATTTTATCGATCCGGACATGGGCTTGAGCGCCAATGCCACGGTTGGTTCTGTGTTGGTTATAGAAAGCCTCATTATTTTTGTTGGTGTCGCGCTGTGTACTCGTGCGGTGTCGAAGTGGATGGCGAAGAACTCCGCCAGTGTCGATATCTTTAGTGGCGTAGTGTTTGCCCTGCTTGGCGTCATCATTCTGGTGGAGGGACTGCT
This sequence comes from Corynebacterium sp. HMSC056F09, assembly GCF_001815785.1. Taxonomy (NCBI): domain Bacteria; kingdom Bacillati; phylum Actinomycetota; class Actinomycetes; order Mycobacteriales; family Corynebacteriaceae; genus Corynebacterium; species Corynebacterium sp. HMSC056F09. The sequence continues at coordinate 59,773 of NZ_KV821967.1, read as the reverse complement.
CAGTGCAGCCGCTGGGTATGCTGGTCAGCATGCTAGAAGTCTCAATTAAGGGAGAATCCATCAAGCTCGGCCAGTTCCTCAAACTGGCATCCTTGGTCGCCACCGGGGGTGAGGCCAAAGAACTTATCGAGCAAGGCCAGGTCACCGTCAATGGGGAAGTGACTAAGCAGCGCGGTGCAACGCTGGCGCTTGGCGACGTCATCTGCGTCTCCGACACCTGCGCCCGCGTCGTCGAAGACGACGACGATTATTTTGATGAGGCCACCGCCGATGATGACTTCGACCCGGAGAAGTGGAGGAACCTTTAATGCCCGCCTTTGAAGCAGAAGTAGGAATGCCCTACTGGATTACTCTGGCTAGCTCCGACGTGAAGGCTTCCGAGGAGTTTTATTCCGCCGTGTTGGGCTGGGAATTCGAAGAGGGCATTGCCCGTCTGGAGGGCCTGCCGATCGCGGAGATCGTCCCTGGCCAAGACACTTGGGCAACGTACTTCCTTTCCCGCGACTTGGAAGCCGACTGCGCCCGGGTAGAACAACTCGGCGGCAAGATCCTCGCTCTCGGTGCTCCGCTGGCGCTCGTTCTAGACAATTCCGGTGCCATGTTTGGTTTGACGCAGCCGGAGCTCGACCGCTTCGTCGCCGGCGGAGAGCCGGGTACTCCGGTGTGGCATGAGCTGACGGTTTCGGCGAATTTCCACTCAGCGCTGGACTTTTATGGCGAGCTCTTCAACTGGGAAATCCGTGGTGATGAGCATTACGCAGTAGCGGAGGAAGAAGGCGCTGCCTTCGCCGGATTTTGGCATGCCGAGGGCTTGCCGAGTTTCTGGCAAACCTACCTGGGCGTGCGGGACATTGACCAGGCAGCTAAGGCTGTGATTGATAACGGCGGAAAGATCATTCGTGAGCCCCACGATTCCCCATTCGGCCGCCTGTGTCTGATTGAGGACACGACGGGTGCGGCGCTCACCTTGTGTGAGGTTGAGGATGCCCCCGAAGAACCCATCGAGCTCTAGGGTTACGGAGGTCGTTCTCCGCATTCCAGCTGGCAATGTCTCCACCTACGGAGAGATCGCCAAAGTGGTGGGAGTCGGCGCGCGATATGTGGGCTGGGTAATGTCGAAAAGCGCAGATCTTCCCTGGTGGCGGGTGGTCAACAGCACTGGCCGCGCCCACACCTCGGCCGCCCAAGCCCATTGGGATGAAGAAGGCATCCCACACCGTGGGGACCGCGTGATCCTCTCGGAGTGCGGTCTGGATGCGGCGGATCTGGGAGGGTGAAAGTGCGCGCTTGGCTCCTTTTGAGCATCGCCATCGTCAGTGAAGTGGTCGCGACTTTATGCCTCAAGGTGGCGCTGGAGCACCCCGCCGTCTATGTCGTGGTGGTGGCGGGCTACGTCGTCGCTTTTTCCGCCCTGCACCAAGTGTTGCGCTGCGGCATGCACGTGGGTGCGGCCTATGGCATCTGGGGTGCAACCGGAGTGGTGCTTACTGCGGGGCTGTCCGCGTACCTCTTTGGCGAACAGCTCACGCCGCTCATGTTGGTGGGCATGGGGTGCATCATCGTCGGCGTGGTCTGCGTTGAAATGGGCGGCAGGGAACCGAAGACCACGCTCGTGGAGGTGGATCCTTGATCTGGTTATCCCTTGCCATCCTCATCGAAGTCGCCGGTACATTGGGCCTGCGTATGCTGGCCGTTCATGGGCAGAAGGCGTGGGTAGCGTGGGTCGTCGTGGCCTATGTGTCCTCCTATGTTTTCTTGTCGTTGGCTCTCCGTCAGGGCATACCGCTAGGTGTGGACTATGGAATCTGGACTGCCTGTGGCGTGGCGCTTACTGCTCTTTTCTCCTTCATGTTTTTCCGTGAGCCTTTCACCTGGCTTAAGGGTTTAGGGGTCGCGCTGATCATTGGCGGAGTGCTCCTAGTGGATATGGGGTAGAAGGGCTATCCCATTCGTCGTTGTAAACGACGGATCCTTCCTAGAAGGGGATTTCTTCACCGCCTTCAGATTTCTTGTTCTTCGCCTTTTCTGTTTGGCGTGCGGCTTCTCGTTGTTCTTTGTCTAGCTCGGCTTTAAGCTCCTGAGCCTCGCGATGCTTCCTGGTGCGATATCCTTCAATATCTTGTGCGATGCTCCGTGCCCAGCGCTTGCGCTTAGGAGCCAGCGGCCCGGAAGGCTCTGTGATTGCCCAGGTTCCGTCCTCAAAAAGCCAGACCACATCCCCGGTATCAGGGTCCAAGATATAAAAGGCCCGTCCATCGGTTTTCATATTGTGGTGGTGCTGGCACAACGCCACCATGTTGTCCGGATGCGTTGGCCCACCATCGGCGTAGTTAATCCGGTGGTCTAACTGACACAACCACGCCGGCATTCCGCAGCCAGCGGCACGGCAGGTGCCATCGCGGCCTTCAACGTATTTGCGAACCATCGTGGCTGGTCCGTAGCTCTTAGAGGCCTCCGGCTTGGTGCTCAAATCTCTTACCGTTGTGGATTTAGCCGGGATGTCTCCTGCTTGCCAGCCATGTCCTTCCACGTACACCGGGGCGTCCTCTACATCGTCGGCTTTATACGTGTGGAGCACTACTCGGGCAGCTTCTGGCTCCACCTTTCCGGTAGTGAGGAGGATCAGCGCTTCCGCCATGGACACCTTATGCTTTTCGGCTGCTGCCTTAATTGCTTCATGGATGATGATTCCGACGCTGCTGTCTACCTCGAGTTCTAGGGTGGCGCGCTGGGCGCGGGTCATCATGGAGTACCGATTCTTTGGGCGCTTATCCTCCACGGCGATGGAGTCATCATGAACCTTGACGAGGTCGCGTATCCGGCGGCGAATCTGCGCGGTGGTGGGAAATACCTGATTCGGCTTAGTCGGGGTAAACCACCGAGCTAATGAGGCATCAATTGCGGCGACCACCTCCTTTGAAGGCTGGCCTAGTTTAGCCATCACCTGATCGATGGCAATCAAAGCCGCTAGGTCCAGCAAATGGTTGGCATCTTGCAGAGCCTTTACTTGAGGAAGCTCGGTAAGGCGGTGAAGGCCCATGATAATGCGGGCTACCGCGCCAGCAGATTTACCGGTCTTTATCCCAAGGCGCATGCAGGCCGTATCGGCGTCCTCGTCAAGTGCGGGAAGAACGCTGGACCAGAATTCATAGTCTGCCTGGCGTACACCTTGACCTGCCACGCAGACCGGATCATTTGGATTGGAATGAGAAAAATAGGACGCATTAACAACGTCTGTAGTGGAAGACACGAAACGCGCAACCCCCCTCTTTCTTAAGTGAATTACTGAGAGGATCCGAACCCCCACTGTTCGAAACCCCTTTCGAAAAACGAGTTTATGCCACACCCTCGACGATGTCTACCCCGGAAGAAAAGTTGTTAAAGGGGAGGCAACTGAGGTGGCAGATGCTGGCGAGGTGTGGTTTCAGTCGGTCTCCCGCTCGATGCGGGCCGCGCGGAAGTCCCCTGGAGTGGGACGTATGTTTGGTTAATGCGCCCTCACTAGGGGTTGTTAAAATTGTGACTTGAGTTAATCTATGCACGTGCTGAAACCTACCCCGCTCATCGTTGGCCTTGCTCTTGCGGCTCTCACCGCGCCACCCGCCCATGCCCTGACGTTCGATCCTGAAAAGGTCCCACCACGCACCGAGATGACCGTGCGTTATGCCGACGGAAACTCGGTCTCTACCGGAAATGGTCACGAGTCCCGCCCCGCGCTATCCCTGGCCAAGCTATACCTCGGCATGTGGGTGCTGAAGTACGGCGCGCCGGAGGATAAAGCCCGCGTGGAGAACATGATTCGTTTCTCTGAGGACGGAACTGCCAGCGACTTAGAGCGGAAATATCCGCAGGCGATTCCCTCCATCATCGGTGAGTATCAGCTGGGGGAGACCCACCACAACGGCTACTGGGGAAATGTCACGACGTCGACGGAGGATCTCACGCGCTTCATCGGGGTGATTTCTGGCGATCCGGTTGCCGCGCCGATCACGAAGGGCATGGCGACGGCAGCGCCCGCAGCGGCCGACGGTTACCGCCAGGACTTTGGCACCGCACGAATCCCGGGCATCATCGGCACGAAATTTGGGTGGTCGGATGGCCGCCAAGTTCACGCGAGTGCCTCTTTTGGTCCGGGCTATAGTGTGGCGGCTAATACCTATGGTTCCCCGGCGGATCTCACGACGGATGTTCTCGGTGCGGTGGAGGTTTCTCCGCAGGCGCCGAGCTTGCCGACGCCCCTCCAAGATGCGCGCGATAGGGCGTGTGCGGAACTGAAGCGCGCTGTGCCGAGCTCGTCGCAGGTGTGCTGACCAACCAGGAAATAAGCTAAGAAGTACCTTTGCGCTTGCTAAGAAATCAATATATTCTCGGCTGTCAACGAAGCAGTTGCTAGCCCGAAAGGTATTTCTGATGCGCAAGACGTTGTCCATTTTGACCATTGCTGTTGCAGCTTTGAGCGCTGCCCCAGCAGCGACTGCGAAGAGCGACCAAACCCGTTCGCTTATTTCCCCAGGCACGTGTGCCACCATTACCAAGTTGGCAAATGAAGGAAAGCCCGTTCCGGATCCGTCTATTCTGCGCGATGCCGATTCCGTTCCTTCTTACTTCCAGAGCGGGGTCCTTAAGTACAAGGTGGCGGATGATTTCCCCTACCGCGAGCAGCTCGATGCCGCGGTAGCTGAGTGGAACGACGCGCTCGACGGGAAGGCCTCGCTTAAGGAAGTAGCGCCGTCCGAGGCTGATGAAGACACCATCGCCATCATCTACAAGCCGGAACCGAACGGTTACGTCCAAGGTACGGCCTACCCGGACCATGGGATGCTCTTCATCAAGACCGCTAACGCTCAGTACCCAGAGGCGCTCCAAGGCACTATAGCCCACGAGCTCGGCCACATGATGGGCGCGGGTCACTCCTGCGCCCACGCGCTCATGGCCGGTGCGAACCAGAATCCCATTTCGTATCATGTGACTCCGCTCGATGCGGTGGCTGTCCTGCAAGGACAGTTCGATTAGTTCACCGCAGGCTGGCGGCGCCCGGCGAATGCGAATAGGTGTCGTCGGTCTTGGCCAAGCGGTGAGCGCGGATTCCCAGGTAGATGACCGTCGGGTACATGATGAGCGCCACGAGGACATACTGCGTGACGAGCTGCCAGGTTTCCTCCCACATGTAGTTCCACGCGAAGTGGAGACAGAAGGAGAAAAACAGCGCGCCCACGCCAATGCCGAGGCGCCACCACCATGGTTTATGCGCGGCGTAGATAGCCCAGCCGATGCCAAAACCTGCGATGGCAGAGAAGCACATGTGCAGGCACGGGCCTGCAACAAGGCGCAGGCCCCACATCTGGAGCATGCCGATCCAGTCTGAGGTGGGGTGCATCAGTGCGCCCATCGCGGAGTACAGGCTGTTTTCCAGGACTTCGAAGCCCCAGCCCACGAGGGCACCGACGATGAAGCCGTGCCAAGGCCGGTTGAGCTGTCGGAAGCTGAGGAGGATGAAGACCACGCCGAGGGCCTTGGCAAATTCTTCCGGATAAGCACCGGCCCAGGACATCATGGATTCCTCCCAGCCCAGGCCCACGGAGAGGTCGGTCAGTGGGGAGGCTGACAGCAGCGCCAAGGTCACAGCAGCGCCGGCTCCCCAGAGCACGCTTGCCGACGCCCACCCTTTCCCCGGCCTTGCCCACATCGGACTGCGACTCCACAGGAACAGGCCCAGCGCCAAGAAACCGACGCCGAGGATCAAGCTAACGAGGCCCGGCAGAGGAGCCACGAAGAAAATGCCGAGCAGATTAATCAGGGAAATCGGCAGGCAGAGACCAATGATGATCCACAAGGTAACGCGGAAGATTTTGCTCATCAGAAGGCCTCCATAAATTGTTGGGCAAGGTCGGTCGGGTCACCATTGGAGAAGACGATCTGATAGTTGAGATCGCCTTTAGCCACGCTGAAGGCGAAGACCGGAATAAAGCCATCCGTTTCAAGAGTGAGAATGCCTCCGGCATCTTTAACGTCTTCTTTCTTCGGCATGCCCTCGAAGCTGGTTGCGCGCACGGCGCGGCGCAAAGCGAGCGCATCGTCCTCGACGCCTTCGGTGACATAGGCCTCGACCAAGGTATCGCCGCAGTCCCAGGCCTGGTTGGCCATGGAATCATGATTTACGCTGCACGTAAGGCCCTCGATGGGTTGGCGCCACTCAGGGTCATCGAGCACCACTTCTTCCATTTCAGGTTCACGTTCCGGCAAGGCCAAGCTCAGCACAGCGGGCAGCCCAAGGACGAGCAAGGTTGCCCCGAGCACGGCGAAGAAAGGTCCCGTCATCTTCGCCGGAGGGAAACGATAAGAAGTCATGCACACCACACTAACGCGTGCTTCTGACATAGAGTGAAGTGCATGAAGGATCTGTATCAATTTGTTAATGGCCCATGGATTGAGTCCCACGTTATCCCCGATGATCGCGGTGTCGACGGCACCTTCCACGCGCTGCGCGACGAAGCCGAGGAACTCGTCCACGAGATCGTTAAGGAAGACGCTGGCCGTCCCGGGATCGTGTATTCCTCTCACATGGACGTTGAGGGAGTCAATGCTGCGGGGACGGCGCCACTTTCCGAAGATCTGGACAAGCTGGTTGCGGCTGATCCGGAGGAGCTGGCGCACAACCTGGGTGTTCTGGAGCGCGAGGGCGTTGGTGCCCCAGTGACCTTCTGGGTAGAAAAAGACTCCGGCTCTGAGGACGCGGTGGCCTACATTATTCAGTCTGGTTTAGGTCTGCCGGATGAGGCTTATTACCGCGAAGAAGCTCACGCGCAGACGCTCGCTGACTACGAGAAGCACGTTGCGGCGATGCTGGGATTCTTAGATCCCGCTCGCCTCTTCGGGCTGGGCGCGGAGGTTGCAGCTACCCGCATCGTGAACCTGGAGAAGGAAATTGCGGCTGGGCATTGGGATGTGGTGGCCTCCCGTGATGCGGTGAAGACGTATAACCCGGTGGACGTCGCCAATCTGCCCAGCATCACCCGCGCCATCCTGCAGGGTGGGGGACTGCCGGAGCACCGCGTGGTGGCCATGATGCCGTCCTACTTTGAGCACCTCGAGGGCCTGTTCACCGCCGGCCGTATGGCGGATTGGCAACTGTGGGCTACGTGGCACATTCTGTTGTCGCGTGCCCCCTACCTCACCGAGGAGATCGGTAAGAAGAACTTCGAGTTCTATGGAACTAAGCTCTCGGGTGCTACTGAACAGCGTGCACGTTGGAAGCGCGCCGTCGGGCTGGCGGAAAACATGGTGGGCCAGGAAATCGGCAAGGTCTTCGTGGACAAGCACTTCCCGCCGTCCTCGAAGTCCGAGATGGATGAGCTGGTGGAATACCTTACCGCCGCCTACCGCGAGAGGATTTCGCAGCTGGAGTGGATGACCCCGGCTACCCGCGAGCGCGCGCTGGAAAAGCTCTCCCAGTTCAAGGCCAAGATTGGGTACCCGGATACGTGGCGCGACTACTCTGACCTGGAGTTTTCGCCGAAGGGTGCGGACTTGGTGGCCAATGTGCGCGCAGGCAACGCGTGGAACCACGATTATGAGTTGGCCAAGATTGGCAAGCCGGCGGACCGCGATGAATGGTTCTCCACCCCGCAGACGGTGAATGCTTTTTATAATCCGGTGGTCAATGACATCCCCTTCCCGGCGGCTATTTTGCCCCCGCCGTTCTATAACCCAGAAGCTGATGCCGCGGAGAACTTCGGTGCTATCGGCGCGGTGATTGGCCACGAGATTGGGCATGGCTTTGATGATCAGGGCTCGCAGTATGATGGCCAGGGCAACCTCAACTCTTGGTGGACGGATGAGGACCGCGCGGCCTTCGAGAAGTTGACCGCGAAGCTGGTGGATCAGTTCCAAGGCCAGGTGCCCAAGGTACTGGAGGGCACTGATTCCGCAGGCGTCAACGGCAGCTTCACTCTGGGTGAGAACATCGGTGACCTGGGCGGATTGGGCATTGCCGTGGTGGCCTACAAGAACTACTGCGCCGACAAAGGCCTGGACATCAACGGCCAGGTCGCGCCGTTTGAGGCAGAAGGTGCTGAGCCTGAATTGGCCGAACACGAGTACACCGGTCTGCAGCGCTTCTTCCTGGCGTGGGCGCGCGTGTGGCGTACTGCTATTCGTCCGGAGATGGCTACGCAGTACTTGGCTATTGACCCGCACTCGCCGGCGGAGTTCCGCTGCAACATCATCGCCGAGAACATTGACGAGTTCTACGAGGCTTTTGATGTCGAGGATGGATTGGTCCCAGAGGAGCGCGTCACCATCTGGTAGTACCCTTGGGGGCCATGAGTGACTACCAACTAAGTCCGGAAGAACAGCTCGAGCAACTCTCCTCCTACATGGAGGTGCACTACCCGCTGCCGGACTTCCGTCCGCCGTGGGCAGGTGGAGGTTCGCCGGAGGCGGACCGCTACTGTGCGCTGCTGCCGGATCGCATCGTGCAGGCCTCGATGATGGTGCTGGGTTCCGCGGTGGATCACTCGCTGCCTGGTACTGCCTTCACGGAGGGGGTGCGTGTTGAGGAATCTGAGGTCGGAGCGATCTTTGTTCCCTCGGAACAGAATGGCCGTTGGGCAGTCTCGCTGCACTCCGGTGGCTGGTGGCGCGGTGACGGCAAGGCGCTAGAGATGCAGTGGCGGCCCGAAGTGGCTGCTGCGGCGCAGCTGTCGGGGACCACGATCATTGATGTGGATTATCCGTTGGCGCCCGAGCACACCGTGGCGCAGATGGTGGAGTCGGTTCAGGCGGCCGTCGATTATGCGCGCGCCCAGGGGGCAGAGCGCGTGACGGCGTGGGGCTATTCCTCCGGTGGCGCGCTCGCAGCGCTGGTGCCTGCCGACGCCCTCCTCCTCACCTTCCCCGACTTCGGTGCGCTGGCCAAGCTGCCGGAGGAGATCCGCGGCGACTATGTTCTCGATGTTGAGAAGCTGCCGGGGCTGTATTCCGACATCTTGGTCCAGACCGCAGTACAGGACGAGATTGCTGAGCCCGTGGAGATTCCCGGTGCACAGACCGCGGAGTACGTGTCGATGCACCGTATCTCTACCCCGGCCGTGGCGCGCCAGCGGGTGCGTGACGCTGCCAAGTTCCTGTAGGGCTATTGCTCGCCCTCTGGGCGAATCTTCATCTCAGAGTTCTTCCACCAGCCGGAGCGCTGAATGATTTCTTGGTCGATCTTCGCCTCCAGCGGGGCCTCGCCTTGGGAGTTGGTGCGCAGCTCGTACTTTTCAATAGAACCCCAGTCCCGCGCCCAATCGTTGTTGAGGTAGCTCGGGATCTCATAGGAGTAGTTCACTGCCTCCGCGGTTGCCAGCGCGCCACCACCGGAGAAGGACTGGAAGTCCGTGAGGGAAGTTTGCGCGGCGGCGTCGGGAAGAATGCGGAACTGCGGAATTTCGGTTACCCCGGCGTAGTGGTCAAAGGTGCGCTGGCAGGGGAACTGCAGGGCGACGGACCAGTCAAGGAGTGCCGGGGTGGAGGAATCGAATTGCGAGTTGATGGTGGCAAGCTCCGGCACGCGCGGCGGGGTAAACGCCATCCAATCATCCTCATCGGTGGAGTCGTCTACCGCAACGAGGCGCACGACGTTGGCCTCCTCCGGGAGCTCGTCCAGAGCAATGCGGAGGTTGCGCCACTTGGGGGTAGCACCGACGTCGGAAAGCTCGGCCTCACCCTTGTTGGTGACCTTGCCGTCCTTGAGGGTGCCGTACTCCAGGGTGAGCTCGGTGCCCTCCTGCTCCACGCCGTTGACGTCGTGGTGGTAAATCTTGCCGGCGGCAGAGACCGAGAGGATGGGGGAGTTTTCTGAGGATTCCGGCAGGTTGTACCACTGCGTGGTGATGGTGGCGGTGGAGCGCTGCGACTCATCGTAGGAGCCCATGACCGGGACCTTCGTGTAATCCAGGTTGAAGGGCAGGTGCATCTCGGAGCCGTTGACGCCCAAGGTTCCGCGCACGCCGCCGGCGGAAGAGTCGGTGACCTCGGTGGCCTTCTCCTCGGTTTCGGTGAGCTCCTTTTGCTCATTGGAGGACGCAGAGGAATCACCGGTGGTGTTGGCAATGGCGCCTACCGACGCCGAGTTGAGGTTCTCCGGTTCAATATCCTCCTTGATCATGTTCGGGCCGAAGCCGAAATTGTCTTCCTCCGGATCCACCAGGGAGTCTTTGAGTTCGCCTGTAACCGGAGTGAGGAAAGCGTCGTTGGTGTTGGTTTCCACCAGCGTGGCATCCGCGAGCGAGCAGACATCGCCGCGTAGGGAGGCCAGGTTGCCCTTGCCCACGGAGTAAGAATCCGCCTGGGCCACGTAGCCCTTGGCAAAGGAGGCGCAGGAGAAGGCGACGATGAGGATGCAGGCCACTGCGATTGGTGCGGACATGGCGCCTGCCCAGCGGGACACCTCAGCCTTCCGGCTGTTGTGAGTAAGTGATTGGTAGAGGCCAATCGCCAGCACCACCATGCCGATGGCGAGCACCACGGTATTGGCCTCAATAGCCTTGAATTGCACCGTGCGGTCCCACCACGGGATGCCGAAGGAAGACACGTACCACCAGGCGTTCCAGCCGCCCAGGGAGATGGCCATGAGGAAGATCACCGCGGCGATGGAGAAGGTCCGGGCGCGCGGGGAGCGCATGGCGATCTGGGAAAGGACCACCGAGCCGAGCGCGGCGATAACGCCGGCGATACCGGCGTAGATGCCGAAGTGGTGCGTCCACTTCGTCGGCGTGAACATGAGGAAGAAGGCCGACAGCGCCATGATGGCTAGCAGGCGCTTGGTGGGATCTGCCTCCGCGCCCACGACGCGGTGGTCCTTGATGAAAGCGTAGATAATGAGCGCCAGGCAGAAGAGCATGGTGAACATGGCGAATCGGCGCGTCAGGGAGCCATCCACGGAGGGCTCAAACAGCGTGGAGTAGCGCACGAACTCCGAGTACCACGGCAGGGACGGGCCGACCGCGGAACGAACGCGAGTGGACTCGAGCACGGACGCTAACGTTTGATCCCCGAAGGCGGCAACCATGACCGCAGTGCCGCAGGCCAGGAACGGGGCGATGAGGGCTGTCCAGCCGACCTGGGAAGCGCGCGTGCCCATGATGCGGAACAGCGCGGGCAGGCAGACCAGGAAGATGCCCACCGCGGTAAGACCAGTGGGGCCTGCGGCCAGGGTAATGGCGGCGATGATGGTGCCCACGGCCGCTGGTAGGAGGCGCTGGTTGGAGATGGCGCGCTCAAAGGAGGCCCACGTCAGCATGACGCCGAGGGCCACGATGGGTTCCGGGCGGATGCCGTTGTTATACGGCAGCCAGAAAGCCAAGAACATGAAGGCCGCGGTCCAGTGCGCCAAGCGGCGCTCGTTGACGCGGGCACCGAAGCGCGGGAGCATCTCGCGCGACAACACGAACCAGATGATGAGCGCCGAGATGAGGGAGGGCAGGCGCACGATGATGGAGGCGCTGGAGAACTGCGCCAGCCATGCTACGAGGTCGTAGTAGGGAGCACCGAACGGGGCCTCGGGGACGCCGTACCAGCGGTAGTAGTTCGCCATGTAGGTCGCGTGATCGGAAACGCGGCCCATGGTGAGGATGAAGCCATCATCGGAGGTGTTGGCGCCGAAGATATACCACCAGCCGAGTACGGCAGCCACGACGCCATCGAGCGGGCGGATCTGCTTCCAGGTCTCGGGCATGAAGCCGAAACGTTTGCCATCGAGGCGGTCAATTCGCCACAAACACACCAGGCTGATGACCACCATGGCCAAGCCCAGCCACATGGCGATGAGCTTGAGCGGTGTCGGGGAGGAGGTGAAGCGCGAGTTGATCTCGACGTGGATACGGAGGTCATCGCCCAGCTCTGTGAGGTTTTCTGGGGTGTCGTCGATTTCGGTGTAGACGCCGGTGACCTGCGGGCGCAGATCCTCATCGGAAGTTTTCTTGTGCTTGCCCAGGGTCACCGTGGTGCCGTCACCGGTGGACTGGATGCGGAGGGTGGCGTCGTCAGGCAGCTTCGCCACTTGCTCGGCCGTGAGCGAGAAAATGACCTCATCGAGGCTGGTGACCGAGAGACCGCCCTCGCCGGCACGGACAAACATGCCGCGGTTGGATGCCTTCTTGGACTCCGGGGGCACGGTGCCGTAGAGCAGGTCCTGGCCATCGCGCAGCTTGTCGACGGCGCTCAGGGGGATCTCTGCATCAATTTCTTCCGGCGCTACCGAGATGAGCGGGGCGTTGATGGACTGCAGGGAGCCCTGCTGGGGCCAATCGAAGGAGGACTGGGTTTGGTTCACCGGCAGCAGCGGCGTGGCCACAAAGCAGAGGAACCCGATGAGTCCAGCGATGATGGCGGTGAGCCGCAGGGACTGCGGTGCACGTAATGAAGAGGTTTTCCGATCTGACACGGCGATCAGTGTACGTCACCGACGTGCCTTTTTAAGATCTGGCCGCGACGACGAAGGGGCCGATTTGTTTGACTTCCCAGCCCTTCTCAAAGACTTCCGGGTTGAAGAACACCGCGCGGTAGCGCACGTTGGGCTGGTTGGGGTAGATGTCCTCCGCCAAGTGGGTCTTGTAACCGTCACCGGGTTCTTCCATGTCGCCGCGGAAGATGAGAACGTCGGGCCCGCGCCACGGCGCAGACTCGAGGGACTGCGCGAACTCCTCCGGAGTTTGTTCCCAGGACTTCGAGGCCCACTCCTCGATTTGCAGGTTGCGGGTGCTGAACTCTCCCAGCGGGTTGGCGTAGTTGCTGGTGAAGGCGTTGAACCCGTAGTAGGGGTTATACGCCATGAAGAGTTTTTCATCCGTCAGGACAACTGTGTCGGTGGCGTCGTAGCCCTGGGAGTCGATGAACTCGCGGATCTTGGCGTAGTTGGCGGAGGAATCGCTGGTGTAGCGGTCCGCGCGCTCACCGTAGCCGTCGGTATCGGTATAGGCGTGGTCCAGGGCGGTCACGTTCGTCGCCGGGATCTGCTGGGCATAGTAGATACCGCCAAGGCCCATGATGATGGCGAATACCAAGGTTATGCGCCTGCTCGTGGTCTCGGTGAAGCGCGCCGGGTAGAGCGTGGGAAGGCCCATGAGGCGGACGTCGGCCAGCGCGAGGATGCCAGCAGTGGCGAAGAGCACCGCGACGATCAGCTCGAGGCGGAAGCCCAGCAGCGTGCTGCCGGCGAGGGTCATGACCATAGAAGCCAAGATCCACAGGTAGGTGCCGACGATCGCGGTGCCCATTGACTTGATGTCGGGTTCGTCGATGCGTAGGACGAGGTAGATCAAGCCGATGAGGCTGAGAATGCCGATGACGGACAAGGAGAGGAAGGGGGCCGGGATCTGGGTTCCCTCCTCCGGCAGGTAATGCTGCGCGGTGGATTCCAGCGGGGCGGTGGCATGCAGAACCGCGCGCAGGTATGGCGCCCAGGCGATCGCGGCGATGGCCAGGGAACCGGCCGCGATAGTGGCGAGGTGTATCAGGGGAGTCCATGTACGTTCGGCCATGCAGGTGACGAGCGCAATGAGACTGACGATGGTCAATGCCACGGCACCGGTATAGAGCGTGTAGAAGCAGGCGGAAACTCCCAGGTAGATGGCAATTCCGGCGGTGGAGAACCAGGAGGAGCTGTGGAAAGCATGCGAGCACAGCACGGCCACGGCCGGCACCCCCATGGCGATGACCGCGGAATACGGCTCCTCAGCGCCGATGGCCAACGTCACCGCTGTGGTGGTGAGGGCAATGGCGGCGGCAACCGGAAGGGAACCGGACAGCCGTTGCCACAAGGGAACCAGGATGCACCCGGACACGGCCAAGGAGATGAGGCTCCACGGTTGGTATACCTCCCAGCCGGGCATGTTGAGGAGGTTTGCGAGGCGCCCGCCCATCCAGAACCAGCCCAGTGGGTAGAAGGTGGGCAGGCCCTCGTAGTTCATGTCCGCATAGGAACCGGCTTCCGTGGCGCGGGTCAGGAATTGGGTGCGGAAAACCTGGTCTACCTGGACGCCGTCGAGCCACAGGCGGGAGGCCGAAAGGGGGAGGCCGATACTGGTCAGCGTGAGCAGCGCTGGGGAGATATAACACACAGCGGTGGTGAGCCACGACCGCCAGCGGGGGCGCGGGGAGGCGCCAATCACCCACCACACGCATAACGCGCCCACTAGGAGAACGGTGAGCGCAGTTCCCGCAGTGCTCAATGCGCGGGTCACCATCGACGTGCTGAACGCCGGAAGGGAGACCGTCTTGAAGGCGAAGAAACCAATGAGCGTGATAAGGCCGCCACCTACAGCGGCGGCGGCCATTCCCACGAGAGTGGCGCGACGCGTCAAGCGGTCGACGTTATATTCCACGGTGGGGGACATAGACGACGTGGCGGGAGACTCAGTCATGCACTTAGTCTCCCACACGCCGTGGACATAGCGGAACTTTAGAAAGGCAGCTTCCGGAAGATGGCCTGCGGGATGAACTTGAATCCCAAGGACACGTACTCAAAGAGCGGGTGCACGAAGATGGACTGCTTGCCGTCGAGCACTGCCTTGACGGTGGCCTTGGCCACGTCGGAGACGTTAACGGTCAGCGGCGCTTCGCCGGCCTCCGCCGACATCTTGGTGCGCACCTGGCCCGGGCGAACCACGAGCACCTTGGCGCCGGAGCCGTGCAGGGCTTCGCCGAGGTTGATGAAGAAGCCGTCCACGCCGGCCTTGGAGGCGCCGTAGACGAAGTTGGAGCGGCGCACGCGCATGCCGGCGACAGACGAGAGCGCCACGATGGTGCCGTGGCCCTGCTGCTGGAACTTCTGGCCGAGTAAGACTCCGAGGGAGACCGGTGCGGTGAAGTTGGTCTGGGCCGAGGCAACTGCCTTAGCCTGGTCCTGCCAGAGTTCCTCCTGGTCACCGAGGGTGCCGAAGGCGATGATGGCGACGTCGACATCGCCACGTTCAAACGCGCGCTGGACGACGTCCGGGTGGCCCTCGAAGTCAGTCGCGTCAAAGTCTAGGACCTCAACGTCGCCGCCGCGGGACTCGATGGTGGCGCGGGCCTCCGCGATGCGTGGGGAGTCGGCACGAGCAGCCAAGGTGACCTTGGCCGGACCGCGCTCGAGGAATTCCTCGACGATGCCGAGGCCGATCTCGGAGGTGCCGCCGAGAAGGAGGATGTGTTGTGCTTGGCCTACTGCATTCAGCATGAGGTTAATCCTTTCTAGTGCAGCTCGAGGCGGCGGGACATATCGGAGGCGAAGACGCCGGTCGGGTCGATGTTGTTGCGGGTCTTGAGCCATCCCTCGAGGCCCGGGTACATCTTGTGGAAGTTCTCCGCCGAGGTGCGGGACTCCTTGGCCAGGTAGAGGCGGCCACCAAATTCCATGACGCGCTTGTCCAGATCGTCGAGGAAGGTGCCCAGGCCCGGCTTGATGGGGAAGTCCACGCAGACATTCCAACCCGGCATCGGGTAGGACAGCGGGGCCTTGTTACCCGGGCCGAAGAGCTTGAACACGTTGAGTGCGGAGTAGTGGCCGGAGCGCTGCATGTCCCGGATGATGTCCTTGAAAGGCTCGACGGCGTCGGTCGGCACCACGAACTGGTACTGCAGGAAGCCGTTGGAGCCGTAGCCGCGGTTCCACTCGCCGATGAGATCCAGCGGCTGGTAGAACTGCGTGAGGTTCTTGACCTGGTTACGAGCCGGGGCGCCCATGAGGTAGTAGGCCTCGCCGATAGCCATGAGCGAGAGCTTGTTCATGGTGAAGTTCGGGAAGATATCCGGAACGGTCATCAGCTGCGGGGCATTGAACTTCAGCGGGTTCTTTGCCAGCTTCGGGGCGAGCTCCTCGAGCTGCTCCAAGGTGGCCAGGGAGCCGCGGGAAATGGTGGAGCGGCCCAGCTTCGGTTCTGGGGAGATGACGTCGAACCACGCGGAGGAATACGTGTAGTTGTGCTCCGAGCCATCGGAGTGGAAGGCGATGGTTTCCTCGAGGTTATCCGTGCGGTCCGTGTCCGCGATGAAGTAGGCGGTTTCGGTCTTGGTCATCTTGATCTTGGCGCGCAGGATGATGCCGGTCAGACCCATGCCGCCGACGGTGGCCCAGAAAAGATCTCCTTCTGGATCCTCATCTGAGCCCTCTGGGCTCAGATGTAGTACGCGGCCGTCGGCGACGAGCAGCTCCATGGAGGTGACGTGGTTACCAAAGGAACCGGCGGAGTGGTGGTTCTTGCCGTGGATGTCGGGGCCGATAGCGCCACCGATGGTGACCTGGCGGGTACCCGGCAGAACCGGAACCCACAGGCCGTAGGGCAGGGCGGCTTTCATGAGCTGGTCCAGGTTGACGCCACCGTCGACGTCGACAATGCCCGACTCTGGGTCGATGGAGTGGATCTTGTTGAGCGGTTGCATGTCGATGACGAGGCCACCGGCGTTCTGCGCCGGGTCGCCATAGGAGCGGCCCATACCGCGGGCGATGACGCCGCGGCGCAGGTGGGAAGGCTTATCAGCGTTGTCCTCGGCCACCTGGGCGACGGCGGTCTTGATGACGTCGACGTCCGGGGTGGATAAAACATGGGCGGTTGTCGCCGCCGTGCGGCCCCAACCGTAGAGGGACTTCTCAGTAGTATGCAGTTCCATCTCTTACTCTTTAAATCGATGTGATGGGTCGGTTTTCTACACTACCTAGGCGGCAGTGGCTGTGGCGGGAGTGAAAACGTGAGATTAGGTACAAAAGCCAAGCAAACGGAACATTTGTGCCGTCCGGTTGTATGGTTTTCTATGGCTAGTACAGATCCATGATCTGCCGGATTTCCTCGGGAAGTTCATCCTGCGAGGTGATCTCAGGGCCTTCATAAGAACGCAGGATTTCATAGACACGGCCGCGCGAGGTGGAGTCAAGGATGGGCAGTTCCTCGGCGATGAGCCGCGTCATAAAACCATTGAGTGGCAGTGAGGTGTGCTCGGTGGCGAGGAAGTGACCGTGGCGCTTGTCGTCCTCGGCGCGCTCATCTTGCGCCGCGCGCTGTGCCGGAGTGAGGTGCTCTTTTTTGGAGGAGTACATGCACGGTAGCCTACCGCCCGCCTAAAGTGGTGCGGTATGACTTCTCCCAAGCAAGATAATTATGCGTTGGATGACACCCTCGCCGGACGTATCACCCAAGCTGCGGCCGTGGCGATCATGACTTCTTATCCAGATTGGATCAAGAACAAGACTGCGCTCGTGTCCGCCTATGTCCTGTCTTTCTTAGGCTTTGGTGCACTCGTGGCCATTACTAATGCCGAGAGCCACGAGGGGCAACCGGAGCCGGAGAAGCCGGAGGTGCCGCTGTGGACGCTTCCGGTTGGCCTTGGTGCGCTCGTGGTTGGCGGCTGGTTGGGGATTAAGGCACAGCGGGGAATCGTTGGCTTTATCCGCCGCCGCGGCGTGGCAAAACCGTGGACGGTGTGGGGCGGAATCGGGGCCGCCATCGTGTTCATCCTCAGCGAGCTCGAAGCACGCGAGAACGCCGCCCGCAACTAAAAGTGCGTATGGTGGGGCACATGAGCTCACAGGTCACAGATTTGGCGCAGGTCCGCGCCAAACGTGGTGATTCTGCTCGAACCCTGCTGTGCCAGGTGTCCAACGTCCGCGCGGAAGCCGAGGTGCACCGCCAGATTGGTTTCTCGGATGCACTCACGCTGGAAGAGCTTCATCATATTCTCGAGGTCTGCTTCGGCCTGCCTCAAGAGAATTCGCCGTGGCACTTTTTTGAACATACCGATGCCCGCGGCCAACGAATCGATCCGAGCCATACCGTGCGCGAATTCTTAAGCCGCGAAGGCGAGCAGATTGATTATGCCTGGGGGCTGTGGGATTTCGAGATAGTCGTGGTGGAGACCTATCCGCGCGATAACGGCACGCCGGAGGCTCTGTGCGTGGGTGGCTCCGGATCTTTTCAGACACCGTTTGATCTCACCGCCGTGAATGCTGAGCTCACAGGCCAGGAAACCATTGATGAAGTTCTGGATCTGGTGGTTAGTCCCGTCCGCGCGCTCATTGAACGAACCCGGCTCTATGATTTCGTTCCGCTCCTCCAAGCTTTGGATTTGAATCGCGAAGTCAACATTGATGCTCAGGCGTACCGCCAGCTGCGTACCCTGCCGCGAGAAGTAACAAACGAAGGCAAGGACGCCTTTTGGTCGATGGCGCTGGCGCTGTCCTGCATGGGCGGGCGCGAGCTGACGGATTCCGTGGTGGAGACCGCCATGGCGGCGTTGGGCTGGGTCGACGATGACGGCGAGGAGCTTCGCGGTGCCGAGATTCGGGAGCTGTGCACGGCGTCGCTTAAGGTTTTGTCATCCCTCGGCGCCTATGGTGAAGATGCCGTCGCACCCGTGGATCGCCTGGACATTTACCGCGCCCTCATCCGCGGGTAGAGTATTCCGCCGTGACTGAACCTACTTCCACCCTGAAGACGCAGCTCGTGCGCTTTGTCTCCGTCGGTGTTTTCACCGCGGCCATCGACTATGGCCTCACCCTCTTCCTGACGTACCTGGGCCTGCACCGCTCCCTGGCCAAGGCGATAGGCTGGGTTTTCGGTACCATCGCCGCGTATGTAGCCAATGCTCGCTGGACTTTCGGTGCACAAGTATCTGGTCGTACCGCCGGTGCCGTGGGCATGCTGTACCTGTCTACCTTCGCCGTGCAGAACTTCCTGTATTGGGTGCTCAACGCTCCGCTGATCAGTCTGGGCTTCGAGGGCGCGCTGAAGGACACTATCGCTTTCGTCATCGCGCAGGGCGTGGCCACGGTGACTAACTTCGCCATTCAGCGCGTATTCATTTTTAAAGGCAAGTAACTATGGCTGGTCGCGCCGAACGCCTCTCACGATCGAATTCCCTGCACGCGCAGGGCGCGAAGTTCGCCATTACGGGAGCCATTGCCGCGCTTATCGACGTCTCCCTGACCTGGCTTTTTCAAATTGGTTTAGGGGTGTTCGGGGACGTGGGCTCCCGAACTGTCGGCTTTGCTGTGGGCACCTTCGTGGCTTATTTATTGAATCGGCGGTGGACCTTCAACGCGCGGGCATCGAAGCGCCGCTTTGCCGCGGTGTTTGCCACCTATGCCATGACCTATGCGATCAATATTTTGTTATACCGCTGGGCCTTCCCCTTTTTCGACCACAACCTGGAGTGGCCCTCGTCCTGGGCACTGGCGGTGGCGTTTGTGATTGCGCAAGGCACGGCAACACTCATCAACTTCTTCGTGCAGCGGTGGGTCATTTTCCGCAGCACGCGCAAGTCCTTTGAGGTTTAGGGCCTGCGGAAGTCTTCCTTGCGGCCACGGTTGTGCAGGCGCAGCCATTCCATGAATCCCTTCACGTCATGCTGCTGCACGATGAAGAACCAGCCGAAACGTGCGAATTCCTGCGGCAGCAGCTTGCGCATGCCGCGCTGCCATAGAAGGTAGCCGCGGTTGCGGTAGGTAAAGAAGCGCTTGAACTCGCCCTCCGGATACTGAGTATGCATTTTGCCGCCGAGGATGGGCTTGAACTCGTCGGAGCCATCCGGGTGCAGGTAGCTGGTGGTCAGCGCAGTGCCGAAGTTTAAGCCCGAGTTGACCAGGCGGCGGTGGTATTCCACCTCATCGCCACGGATGAACAGGCGGTAATCTGGCACGCCGATGATCTCCATGGCCTCGGCGGAGATGAGCGCGCCGTTAAAAAGCGAGGCGATACCAGGGAGGAAGTCGCCCTCTAATTCGCTCATGTAGCGCCGCCACACCAAGCCCTGGCGCAGCGGGAAGGCCAGCTTGGCGGGCTCGTTGATGTTGCACACGGCGGGGGAAACTTCGTGAAGGCTGTTGTTTTCCGCAACCCGGTAGAGCTCCTCGAGCACGTGGTGGTCGGCGGGGCGGCCATCATCATCGGCGCACCACACCGCGTCCGCGCCGAGGGCGAGTGCGGTGAGGAAGCCCAGCGCGAAGCCGCCGGCGCCGCCGAGGTTGGTTTCGGAAGGCACGTAGACGGCGCGCTCACCGGCCAGTTCGTGGAGGAGTTCCTCTACAGCTTGTTCTGTGCCGTTATCGACCACGATGACCCACTGCACTGGGTGCGTCTGGTTCACCACCTGCTCAAGGGAGGCGCGCAGCAGTTCCACGCGCTGGTGGGTGACGATCACAGCGGCCGTCGTACCGGCCTGGGACAGGGTGGCAGTCATGCGTTCCATTGTGCCACCCGTGATGAGTTATACGATGCTAGCCATGGCTGTAAAAGGTATTGAAGAGATGTGGGCTCCTTTTCGGATTTCCATCCAGGTGGGTGACCTGACCTTGCGGGTGCTGCGCGATAGCGACATTGCTGCCATCCACGGTGTTAGTGCGGCTGAGATTTTCGGTGAGCCGCTTCCGGAGTACACGTTCCCCTGGCTGAAAGAGAAGCCGGACCCGAGCTTCCGGTGGGCGCACCGCGCGCAGATGTCCCCGGAAGAATGGTCGCTCGACTTCGGAGTGCATCTTGATGGTGAGATCATCGGCTCGGTGGATCTGCGGGCGAAGAGTTTTCCCGATAACCATGAGGTCGTAACCGGATCGTGGATCTACCACCGCCTTCAGGGCCGCGGGATAGGGACGCAGGTTCGCCATGCCGCTGCGGTCTTCTGTTTTGATTACTTGGGGGCCCATCGGCTGCGCTCCGAGTGGGACCCCGGCAATGAAGCTTCCCAGGCTGTATCACGCAAGCTGGGCTACATCATCGAAGGCAACAAGGCCGTGCTGCGCAAAGAGGACTACCAGCCGGGGCCGGCAGTGACTGTCAGTGGCATGAGCGAGGAGCTGGGCGAGCTGCTTGGGGTGAGGTGCCCTAAGTGACGAAAGTATGACCGACCATTCGCTGGGGCCCGAAAAGTTTGGCAACTAGGGCAGTAGGAACAGCAAGGTTTCCGTGAAAACAAGTGAATTGTCGCCTGTTTTCACGGAAACTTAGGCGTTTTCCTCGTTATCGAAGCGCTTGCGCAAATCCCGCACGTACTCGCCCACCTCGGGGCCTTCGTACTCGCCGACGACCTCGGAGACCTCGCCCACCGAGCGAATCTGACCGTGGTCGATCCACAAGGCGGTATCGCACAGCTGGGCCAAGAAGTCATTGGAGTGGGAAGCAAAGACCAGGATGCCGGAGCGCTTCACCAAGTCCTGGAGGCGCACGCGGGCCTTGGCCATGAAGGCGGCGTCGACGGCGCCGATGCCTTCGTCGAGAAGCAGGATCTCCGGCTCGATGGAGGTCACCACACCCAGCGCTAGGCGAACGCGCATACCGGTGGAATAAGTGCGCAGCGGCATGGAGAGGTAATCACCCAGCTCAGAGAATTCCGCGATCTCATCCATCTTGGCCTTCATCTGCTTGATGGTCTGGCCCAAGAAGAGGCCGCGGATGATGATGTTGTCATAGCCGGAAACCTCCGGGTCCATGCCCACGCCGAGGTCGAAGACTGGGGCAACGCGCCCGCGGACGTCGGCAGCGCCGCGCGTAGGTTCGTAGATGCCGGACAGCAGGCGCAGCAGAGTGGTTTTGCCCGCGCCGTTGTGGCCGACGAGGCCCACACGGTCGCCCTCGCGCAGGTGGAGGTTGATGTCTTTGAGTGCCTCCACCATGACCACGTTCTGGTCATTTTTGCCAATGGAGCCACCGGCCGTGGAGAGCATCGCCTTCTTGAGCGAACGGGATTTGGCATCAAAGATGGGAAAGTCCACGCAAGCGTTATACGTATCAATGGAAACCATGGACGATCCTTTCTAGACCCAGTAGGAGACACGGAAGCGCCACTGGCGCATGGCCAGTCCGGCGATGAGCAGGCCGGCGACGGTGCAGCCGATGACGATAAGCCAGTGATAACCGGCAACGGGTTCACCAATCATGGGGGCGCGGATGATCTCCATGTAGTGATAGAGCGGGTTGATCTCAGCGATGCGCGCGCGGCTGGCCACGGCACCTCCCTGCTCCTTCAGGGTGTTGGTCATCCACACGATAGGCGTGACGTAGAAGAGTAGCTGGGTCAGCGCTTCCAGCAGCGGGGCAACGTCACGGAAGCGGGTGGCGATGATGCCGAAGAACATGGCGACCCACACGCCGTTGACCAAGAAGAGCGCCAGCGCCGGGATGAACAGGAAGAACTCCCAGCCCAGGTGGCGAGGGAAGATGATGATGAGCAGCAGCCAGATGATGAGGTTGTGGCCCAAGAAGAGGGTTTGCCGCCACACTAAGCGGTAGACGTGCACCGATAGTGGTGCGGGCAGCTGTTTGATCAAGCCCTCGTTGTCGATGAAGACCGTTGAGCCTTCCTTAATGGCGCCCGAAATGAAGTTCCACATAATCAGGCCCACGGTCACGTGGGGCAGGAATTCTGCAACCGGGATCTGGAAAAGCATGGAGTACAGCAGGCCTAGGGCCGCGGCCATCACGCCGGTCGCGATGGTGATCCAGAAAGGACCCAGTACCGAGCGGCGGTAGCGCTGCTTGATGTCTTGGATGCCCAGCTTGAACCACAGCTCGCGCTGGCGCGCACCTTGCAACAGATCGGCGAAGGCCGCCGACATGGTCATGGAACGCGAGGCCGGCTCCTCGCCGGGTGCAGGCGCGGAGGTCATGCGGGCGACGTCGTCACGCAGGTTTTTCTTGTCTTGCACGCCCTTCACCCTAGCGCGCACATCCGCTAAAAACCTACACACACGCCCTTAACCTGGGAAAACACGAGCGAGCTGGGAAAATCTCGGGTTAGGAAAGATTTACGTAGGGCGTATAGAGTAGGGAGTCGATCCGACGATTCGAGGAAGGGTTGAAGCATGACGGAACAGTATGACGTCGCCAGCGTGCGAGGTCTTTACACTGGTCTGTCCGATGGTTGGACCTACCTGAACGCGCACGCCGCGCCGCAGATTGCAGAACGCGTGGCCTCTGGGGTTGCCCGTTCTTTCCGAATGTCCGCCACGGTGAAGCCTCTGGAGGATGCCGTGGGCGCACACTCGGCGCATCACGACCCCGGGGAGCTCCACGCGGCAGACATGTATGCTTCCGCGCGCCGAGCCGTGGCTGATCTCACGGGTGCGACGGCAGACCGCGTTATCCTCGGCCCGTCCCTGCCGGTGCTGTATCAATCTCTGGGAGTCGCACTGCGCCCGCTGCTGCGCCGCCAGTCCTCGGTGGTGCTCTCCCGTTTTGATTCTCCAGAGCTCACGCGCCCGTTTGCGCACGTGGGCGCCGATACTCGGTGGTCACAGCCAGACCTGGGCACGGGCGAGCTGCCGGCGTTCCAATACGCTGATCTGGTGGATGGCTCTACGCGGTTTGTTGCTTTTTCGGCTGCCCATGAGCTGCTGGGCACGGTCACGCCGGCGTCGGAGATTATTGATACGGTCCATGAGCGCTCGCGCGCCTGGGTGCTTGTCGACGTCTCCTCGATCGCCCCCTACCGTCTCCTCGACTTTGATGCGATTGGGGCGGATATCCTCGGCGTGGATGTGGGTGCTCTCGGTGGCCCGCAGATGGCAGCGCTGGTCTTCCGCGATACCGC
This sequence comes from Corynebacterium sp. HMSC056F09, assembly GCF_001815785.1. Taxonomy (NCBI): domain Bacteria; kingdom Bacillati; phylum Actinomycetota; class Actinomycetes; order Mycobacteriales; family Corynebacteriaceae; genus Corynebacterium; species Corynebacterium sp. HMSC056F09. Next base: position 36,235 of record NZ_KV821967.1, on the reverse strand, counting down.
GATGTTCCGCCGCCTCGATGAGCTTGTCGTTGGCCCGGTTTCCGCGGGCTTGGCGGGTGGCGTTGGCCCCCTAGTGGATCATGTGGCGGAACTCGCCGGCGGGGAGCGCGGTTCGCGCCGCGTGCGCCTGACGCGTTCGATGCAAGCTCTCTCCGGCTATATGGAGGATCTCACCGGGGATCTCTACAGCTTGTTGGGCACGCTGCCGGCCGTCCACATCCTTGGTGTGACGGGGGAAGCGGCAGCCGACGCCTCCGATGACCGCCTCCCGCGCCTGACCTTCGCCGTGCGCGATGTGCCTGCGGACGTGATCCACCGCCGCCTCTTCGATAATGGGTTGGTGACTACCATCGCCCCGCACACCCCACTGCTTACGGAGATGGGTGTGGAGGAGGTTGGCGGTGCCGTTACGGTTTCGCTGAGTCCGTTTAGCACCTATCACGACGTCGAGCACCTCACCCGCGTGGTCGCGTCTTTGGCTTAGACCTCGAGGACGAGCTTGCCCGTGACCTCGCCGGAGTCGAGGGCTTTGTGGGCTTCGGCGGCGCGAGCAAGCGCAAATGTGCGATGCAGGTGGTGCTTGACGCTGCCGTCTTCCAACCAAGGCCAGACATTTTTGACGGTGTCCGCAACGATGGCGGCCTTGCCCTCCAACGAGCGGGAGCGCAGCGTGGTGCCCTGCAGGGTCAGGCGCTTGTTAAGCAGAATACCCATGTTGAGCTCGGCCTTCGTGCCACCCTGCATGCCGATGGTGACCATGTGGCCACCCTTGGCTAGCGCGATGAGGTTCTTTTTGAGGTACTTCGCGCCCATGATGTCGAGGATGACATCGCACTGGTTCTTCAGTTCCTCGGCGAAGTCCTGCTCGTTGTAGTTGATGAGGATGTCCGCGCCGAGTTCCTTGCAGGTCTCGAGTTTTTCGTCCGAGCCAGCCGTCACGGCGACGGTGGCGCCCAGTTGCTTCGCCACCTGGATGGCGAAGGTGCCGATGCCACCCGCGCCGCCGTGGATGAGGATGGTCTGGCCCTTTTCTAGTTTCGCTTCCATAGCAATGTTGGACCAGACCGTGCAGGCCACCTCGATGACGGAGGCGGCCTCGGCAAAGGAGTAGCCGCTGGGGATGGGCAGCAGCTGGCCCTGCGGCACGGCCACATACTCGGCGTAGCCGCCGCCGGCCAGCAGTGCGCCGACCTTGGAGCCAACCGCGACGTCGGTGTCGCCTGCGTCGACGACTTCGCCTGCGACTTCGAGGCCGATAATCTCCGAAGCGCCCGGCGGCGGTGGGTAGTGCCCGCGGGCCTGGAGCAGGTCGGCGCGGTTTACGCCGGCGGCTTTGACTTTAACGAGGACTTCGCCGGCGCCTAGCTGCGGCTTATCTGCATCCCCTAGCTCCAGCGAGTGTGGGTCTTCCGGATTGGTCTGAATGATGGCTTTCATGCCACACCACCGTACTTAAATCCAATCGTCCTCGACGAGGAAGCCGTTGACCGTAATAGCAGCAGCATTGGCCTGGCCCATGGCCATGGCCACCTGTGCGCCTGGATTGACCACGTTGCCCACCGCCCAGACGCGCGGGTGGCTGGTGGCACCGGTGAGATCAGCCTCGATCAGGCTGCCGCCCATCGCAGCCGGTGGGCTGTGGCGCTTGAGGTTGAGGTCAGCGAGGAAGTCATCGTGTGGGTGGGGAATGGGCATGTAAAACAGTGCATCGACGGCATGCTCGCCGCTTTCCACCAGGACTTTTCCGTCCTGGAAGGCGGTGACGGGGCCGTCGATAAGCGCAATGCCCCGCCGGGTCAGATCCGCGCGCTGTTCGTCGGTGAATTCCATTCCATTGGTGAAGAAAGTGATGTCCTTCGACCACTGGCGGAGGGTTGCCGCATGGTGGAAGGAGAACTCGCCGATGTAGAGCACGCCGAGCTTCTTGTCCGCCACCTCGTATCCGTGGCAGTAGGGGCAGTGGAGGACCGTATTTCCCCAGTTTTCTTGCAGGCCCGGGATGTTTGGATGTACGTCGTCCACGCCGCTGGCGACGATGATGGAGCGGGCCGCGACGGTCTCACCGTTGCTCAACGTGGCGGTGAGTGTTCGGTCATTATCGGTGACGGATTTTACGGTGGCGTTTAGGATCTGTACGCCGTAGTTGCGCAGCTGCTCCTTGCCGCGCTCCTGGAACTCAAGGGGTGGCGTGCCCTCGAGGGCAATGACTCCATGAATTTCATGGGCGAAACGGTTGCGGGGAGTGGCGGAATCAACAATGAGCACGCTGCGGCGGGCGCGGACCATGACTAGGGCTGCCTGCAGGCCGGCCGCGCCACCGCCGATGATGAGGGTATCTACTGTCTGCATGGCCGCGAGTAAACCAGAGGAGGGTTTATATGGCAATGGTTTTCATTAATTTGTGGCAGGCGTCACGCCCAACCCTGACTTGGCCAAGTTAGTGTCGAAGGGTTGGGGTGTGGTGGGAATTCGTCAACATGAGGCATCGGCCAGAATTGCGAATGCGGCCCGTCGAAGGATGGCGCCTTGTGTATCCTTTGGATGTCGTTGAGCTTTTAAGGAGCAAGAAAGTAGCATGACCTACCCCTCCACCGTCTCTAAGGTGGGCATCCGATCGCGTGCCCTGCGTTTCGCACCGCGCCGCTCGGACTGGTCCCGCGCGACGATCGGGCGCGACCTTTCGGCAGGCCTCATGGTGGCCCTCGTCGCACTGCCCCTCGCGCTCGGCTTCGGCGTTGCGTCCGGTGTTGGCGCCGCAGCCGGAATTACGACGGCCATCGTCGCGGGCATCTTGGCCGCGGTCTTCGGTGGTAGCAATGTTCAGGTAAGCGGCCCGACCGGCGCAATGACCGTCGTGTTAATCCCCATCGTGGCCGACCATGGTGCCGATGGGGTGCTCGTTGTCGGCGTGCTGGCGGGACTCATGCTGCTCTTACTGGCATTCACCGGCGCTGGCCGCGCGATGAAGTACATGCCTTTGCCTGTCGTCGAAGGTTTCACAGCCGGTATTGCGGTGATCATCGGCCTCCAACAGCTGCCTGCTGCACTCGGTGTTGACGTCGACGGCGAGAAGGTCCTCGGGTTGGCGTGGGGCGCAATCAAAGCTTGGTTAGATGCCCCGGGATGGCAGGCGCCAGTGATGACCCTCGCGGTGGCGGCCGGAATCGTGGTTGCGGCGCGCGTTCGTAGTGGCTTTCCCGCGGCGCTGGTGTTGGTAGCTGCCGCGACGGCCATCAACATGCTGGCAGACAGTAACCTGAAGACAATCGGCTACATCCCGTCGACGTTGCCTGCTCCGCGCTTGCCGCAGATCCCGTGGGAGCACCTGGATTCCTTGCTGTTGGCAGCGGTCGCCGTCGCAGCTCTCGGTGCGTTGGAATCGTTACTGTCTGCGACGGTTGCCGACGCGATGACTGTCGGCGACCGTCACGATCCCGACCGCGAGCTCTTCGGGCAGGGCGTGGCCAATGTCGTCGCGCCTCTGTTTGGCGGGATTCCCGCGACCGCCGCGATCGCCCGAACTGCTGTCAACGTGCGGGCCGGCGCAGGTACGCGCCTGGCGGCGGTGTTCCATTCGCTGCTTTTGCTCGTCGCAGTGCTCGTCGCGGCCCGGTGGGTGGGCGAGATTCCTCTCGCTGCGCTTGCCGGCGTGCTTATCGCCACTGCGATCCAGATGATCCATCCGCGGAACCTCCGCTCGGTGATGCGCGCCACCAAGGGCGACGGGGTCACCCTGCTTATTACGGCTGCCGCCACCGTCGTGTTCGACCTTGTCGTCGCCGTGCTCATTGGCCTTGTAATAGCGGGCTTCTTCGCGCTGCGCGATACCGCCCGCACGGCGGTGTTAGAGGCCGCTCCACTGGAGACAGGAGACCACCGCGACAAGGAACGCGAACTCCTCGATGAGCACATCGCCGCCTTCCGCTTGGAAGGCCCACTCTTCTTTGGCGCAGCGCACGATTTCCTCCTCGATCTCGCTGATGCTTCGTCGGTCAAGGTTGTCGTGCTCCGCATGCGCTATGTCACGACGATTGACGCCACTGGCGCCCAGATGCTCGCTGACACGATCGGGCGCCTTGAACGTCACGGCACCCGGGTCCTACTCTCAGCCACGAAGCCCGAACATGTTCCGGTGTTGCGCGAACTCGGCGTATTTGACCAGCTTGCGCATGCGAATCACGTCTTTGACGACACTCTCGACGCCATCGCCCATGCCCGGCTGCATGTCTCACGCATTCAGCATGAGGAGTCTGATGGCGCACCCGCGGCGTCGCAAAGCAATCAGTAGGACGAGTAGCACTGGCGAACCTGCGGTTGTGAGGCGATTATCGGTGACGTGTTGAGCCGAATTCTTCTCCCGCGGCGGAGTCTAGTACTCTGAACGTGTTGCGCGCGGTGCATGCTGACGCGTGACGAGGAGGCGTGGCAGAGCGGCCGAATGCACTGGTCTTGAAAACCAGCGTGGGGAAACTCACCGCGGGTTCAAATCCCGCCGCCTCCGCCAATTGTTTTGGGGGTCATTTGTAGCGGCTTTGCTTCTGTCCCATGCGGCTGTAACGAAGCTCAGAACGCATCCTGCCAGTAGGAATCCGCTAATTTGCAGGTGGGTGGCCGAGTTTCCGCCGCCGCCAGCCACGACGAGGAAAATCGAAAATGCAATCGCGACAAGGCAGTGGATGACCAACCGGCTATGCGCTCCAAGGTGGCATTGCGGCCAAGCTTTCTCGATAGCCCAGCTCACTGCTGCGAGAATGACATAAAAGACGATTCCCGCTAAGGCTCCTGGAACTAGGTAGAGCATGGATTCATCTCCTCTCGGGGGAATAATGGTTGTGGTAAGGAAGGCGGTTTCGTGATGTCAGAGGATAACTATTCGGCGTGGGTAGAGACTGATTATCTTTTCGGCTCCCCAGTCAATGCTCGCCGGCTATTGGAGTCTTACGAGCAAGTGCTAGACGGAAAGGCTAAGGAGCACGACATCGATCTAGCTGTGTAAGAACTATCTTCCGATCGAAGTGGAGTATTCACCTTCTGGCAGGGTGGAACCGGTTTTGTTTATCTGAGAGGAATTTTACCTGTTTCCGGTAAACATCTCGTCGGTGAGCAATGCGCAGGACGAGCACCACGAGTTTTCCGTCTAAGATTTCATAAACCACGCGATAGTGTCCGACTCGAATTCTGTACAGGTCGTCTGAGGCTCTTAGCTTCTTTACTCCATCAGGGCGAGGGGTAACGGCCAAGTCTTCGATTGCAGCAAGTAGTCGCCTCTGTGTCGGCCTGTCGAGCTTGCGTAGCTCCTTGGCTGCGGATGCCTTATAGGTGATGCGATAAGTGGAGTTAGCCATAGAAGGCGATTAGGTGAGTCCGAGTTCTTTTTTGAGGTCTTCGTGTGAAATCTCTACGGACTCTTCTCGGGCAATCTCTGCGGCCTGAACATCCTCACGATCTTCCAGTGCTTCGACTGCGCGGGCGAAAAATGAAGGAGAGACGACAAAAGCGCGAATCCGGCTTCCACGACTAGTGATGGCGACGGGTGTGTGCTGTGCCTCTTCAAGAATTTGGCTTTGGGATTGGCGGAATTGGCTGGATGCCACTGACATCGTTTTCATACTGCAAATGTACATCTTGTACATTTCGGTGGGCAAGGGCCGCGGGATATCGGGTTGCTGTTTATCCGATTCGCCCCGCCAGGATCCGAGGCAGCGCCTCCGCTGCGGTGGCGGTGACCACCACGCTGGCAAGCGGCGAGAGGTCCGTGGGCTGCGGGGTGACTTCCACGATGGGGATGCCGCGCGCGTGGGCAATCTGCGGCAGGCCGGCGGCGGGATAGACCACGCCGGAGGTTCCAACGATGAGCAGCGCGTCCGCGGTGGACATGCGGCGCTCGGCCTCGGCCCATTCGTCGTTGGGCAAAGCCTCACCGAACCACACCACGCCTGGGCGTACGAGCCCGCCGCACACGGGGCACTTGGGTGGAGTGATGCTCTCGACCGGTTCCTTCGGCAGCGCAATGTCCTCGTCGTACGGTGTATCGCAGTCGGTGCAGCGGAAGGCGAATAGGGAGCCGTGTAGGTGGACCACGTCCTGGCTTCCGGCGCGCTCGTGCAGGTTATCGATATTTTGCGTGGTCACCGTCATGCCGCGTGCGGCAGCAATTGCGTGGTGCCCGGCGTTGGGCTCGGCCCGCTGCGCCCGCTGTGCGCGCCACAGGTACCAGGCGAACATGGGCTCAGGCTCGGTACGCCATGCGCTTATCGACGCCATTGCGACCGGATCCACGTTCTCCCAAATGCCCGTCTGCGCATCGCGGTACGTGGCGATGCCGCTGTCCGCGCTCATGCCCGCGCCGGTGAACACCTCGACGTGGGTGGCATCAGAAAGAATCGAGTGTGCGCGCTCAAATAGGTGCTCCATGCATCTAGAGTACGGCGATGAGCACGCAGAATGCTATGGATGCGCTAAGCGCGATTCCCATGCGCCACAGGTAGCGCCGGCCCGGTTCGTGCGCGGTGTTGATCTGCAGCTTCGAAGAATTCGTGGAAAAGACTGCCATGCACATGGGGTCGGTGGGCTCGTTGTAGATGCCCATGCTGCCGGCAAAGCGGAGCGCTTCGTTGCGAACTTGTTCTTCATGGTCGGCGGGTATGGATTGCACGGCCTTCGGGGATGTCAGCGTTAATCGGACGCCCTGAATCATGACGAACACGGTGAAGGCTATCCACGCGGCCACGAGCAGAAAGCCGGAGAAGGGGATATCCGGAATGACGGTGCAGACCGCAGTGAGGCACACGCAGGCCGTCATGGTGAGGACTGTCTGGGCAATGAACGTGGAGGTCTTTCCAGTGAGCAGCTCCGCGCGCTGGGCGGTGGCCTCGGAGAACGGAAGAGCTGACTCTGCCGGTACATCCATTGTTTTTCGAGCCAGCGAGATCGGCGGCACGCACAGCGGCAGTGCAATGGCGAACACAACGCCGATCCACACGAGGACCGTTGCGTTGAGGAAAGATTTGGGCTCGAAGCGGTCCGGGGTGCCCGAGCCATCGAAGTGGACCGGGATGGGATCGGGCACCGAGTCCCAGCGCAGCAGCATGTACACCAGCGTGAGAGCACACACCACAGCGGTAGCGACGTAATACTGGCGGGTCTTCATGGCAGTGAGCTTACAAAGGGGGTGTCTGGTTGGGGGCGTTGCAGGAGTCGTTCTCGTACATGGTTCCAGTCATAAGGTTCGCTTGGGGGCAAGTAAACCATCTGCACCTAGGTAGATGGTTCGTTTGGGTGCAAACAAACCATCTGACTAGAACCATGTGAGGGGAACCCTTTGTGGGGCAAGTAGTACGGACTCTTGGGGGCTGATTGGTCGATGAAGGGGAGCTGTAAATGGTCCCTTCAAATTGGTCTCTTTACTTTGGTCCTTTCACTGGGTAAAGGTACCATCCTGGCGCAGGAAACTGGCTGTAAATGGTCCCTTTGCAATGAGTAGGGACCAGAGTATGGGGACCAAACTAAAGGGACCATGTAGCCAAGGTGATGTCGAGAAGGTGGAGCCGCCAGCTGAGGGGTAGAGAATCTCACGGCCAGTGGCGTGAAGCTAGTCGGCCACGCCCTGCTCGGCCTCTAGGTCATCGAGAGAAATGGTCTCTAGCTCGCCTCGGTGGGCGGCGTCGGCTTCGGCCTCGAGCTCGGAGATGTGCTCTTGCCAGGCGTCGATGCCGCCGCGCAGCGAGTAGACGTTGCTGAAGCCGCGGGCGCGCAGGGCCTCGACGGCCTGGGCGGAGCGCAGGCCGCTGGCGCAGTAGAGGACGGCGAGGTCGGCGAGGTCTATGGGCGGGTTGTGGCCAGCGAGGATGTCATCGAGCGGGAGGTGCTGCGAGCCGGGGATGAGGGAGGCGGCGCGCTCGGGGGAGGTGCGGACGTCGATAAGCGTGGCGTCCTCCGGGATGACGCGGATGTCCGTGGGGTTGTCGGGGCGCGCCGGGATGGCGCCGTTCGCGCGCACGGGGATGTATTCCCACGTCCCGGCGAGGGAATCGTAGTAGCCCAGCATGCCGATGAGCGGGGTGCCGATGCCCGTGAGGAGCTTGAGCGCCTCGACGGCTAGGGCGGAGCCGGCCACACCGACGACCGGGCCCATCACGCCGGCCTGCGAACAGGAGGGCACCTGCGGGTCGGTGGGGAAGAGGTCTTCGTAGACCGGGCCGTGGCCGGAGTGGAAGACGGTGAGCTGCGCGTCGTAGCCCAGAAGCGAGGCCCATACGTGCGGAATGCCCAGTTCATGGGCGGCCCAGGAGGCTAGGTGGCGGGAGTAGAAGTTATCGGTTCCGTCGATGATGAGGTCAGCGCCGCGCAGTTGCTCCAAGGCGGTATCGGGTGTCAGGCGCGAGAACTCCTCGACGGTGCACTCCGGGTTGAGGGCGTTCAAGGCCGAAGCGGCGGATTCGGTCTTGGGCTGGCCTACGGTTGCTGTGCTGTGGATGACTTGGCGGTGCAGGTTGGAGAGGGAGACGGTGTCGTCGTCGAAAAGCAGGATGCGTCCCACGCCTGCGCCTGCGAGATAGAGAAGGGCAGGCGATCCCAGGCCGCCGGCGCCGATGACGGCGACGGCGGAAGCGCGAAGTCGTTCCTGTGTAGAGGTTCCCCACAGGGCTTCCTGGCGTGCGTAGCGTGAACTCATTCCAGGCCTACCCACGTGGTGGTGTCATCGGTGTGCAGCTGTTCCTTCCAGATGGGGACTTCCGCCTTGACGCGGTCGGCGCAGGTAGAGGCCGCTTCGAAGGCGTCCTTGCGGTGTGCGGAGGCGGTGGCGACGATGAAGGCGGACTCGCCGATTTCTAGTTTTCCAGTCCGGTGTGCGCACCAGAGGCGCACGGCGGGGAAGGCGGCGGCGACTTCGCCGGCGACGCGTTCTATTTCCTGCTGGGCGCTGGGATGCGCGGTGTAGGTGAGGAGTTTGACGCCGCGGCCGGAGTCGTGGTTGCGCACGATGCCGTCGAATACAACGACAGCACCCGTTTCCGCGGTGGCGATGTCCGGGGCCGTGATGGGCTCGGTGCTGATGTGTGCGCCGAGGAGACCGTAGTTAGTGCTCATTGATGCCTTCCAGCTGGTTGATGATGTGGTGAAGAACTGGTTCGAGGACGGCGCAGCCGTCCTTGGCCGCACCCGTGGAGCCGGGCAGGGCCATGGCGAAAGTGGCGTTGGAGACGCCCGCAACGGTACGCGAGAGCGCCGCAGTGGGGATGCCGGCGGAGTGCGCGTAGAAGGCGTGGGCCAGGCCGGGGAGCTCGCGCTCAAGGTGTGGGGTGAGCGCCTCGACAGTCTGGTCATCCGGACTGATGCCCGTGCCGCCGGAGGTGAGGATGACGGAGGGGGCATCGGCGAAGGCGGTGGCCAAGGCGGCGTCGATGTCGGCGTCCGCGACGACGAGGGGCTGCGGGGTATCGAAACCTTGCTCACGAAGGAAGTTCACCAGGATGGGTCCGGAGCGGTCCTCGTACTCACCGGCGGCGGCGCGGGTCGAGGCAACGATGACGAGTGCGCGGCGGGTCATGAGAGCGGGAACACCTCCACGAGGTCGCCGGCTGAAAGCTGCGTGTTAGCCGGGATACGGATGAGGGCAGTAGCGCCGATGGCTTGGGACATCAGGTGGGAGCCGGTGCCGCCGAGGAAGGAGGCTTCGGCGGTGCCATCGGAAATGTTGATAGTTCCACGGCGGAACTGTTCACGGTTGTTGAGGCCTTCGGCGGGCTCAGTAAGGTGTGCTCTAAATGGAGCGGGAGCGCGGCCGATAACGGGTGCCAAGTAGAGGCGAAAACTTACTAGCGTGGAGATCGGGTTGCCGGGGAAGCAGACAACGGGAACCTCCCCCAAACGCGACAGGCCCTGCGGGCCGCCGGGCTGCTGCGCCACGTGGCCGAACCAGCCGTCCTCTTCGAAGATCTGGCGGATGACCTCAAACTTTCCGTGGGAGATGCCGCCGGAGGTGACGATGACATCGGGGCGGTGGGTGATGACCGCTTCGGTGAGGTCCGCGCGCAGGGCAGAAGGATCGTCGTTTGTGCGCACGAAGCCGGCCACGTCGATGCCATACTGCGCAGCCAAGGCCGCGAGCATCGGTGCATTGGAATCGGGGATGGTGGCCTCGCCCGTGCCACCGATTTCCGCGCCGCCGGTGCAGATGAGGATGCGGGCGGGCGCGTATGTGAGGACCTCGGCCAGGCCCTGGGAGGCGAGGGTGGCGATGGAGGGGGCGTCGAGAAGCGCGTGCTCGTTGATGAGGGTCGTGCCGGCCTGGACATCGGAGCCGGCACGGCGGATGAACTGTTCGGGAGCTGACGGCACGGTGACCGTGGCGCCCTCTTCCGGGAAGTGCGGGGGTTCGCAGTGCTCGACGGGGACGATGGTAGCGGTGCCTTCGGGGATTTTGGCGCCGGTCATGATGGGAAGGGCGGTGCCTTCGGTGAGGTCCCCCGGAGGATCACCCGCCGCGATGGTGCGGCCGACGGTAAAGGTGCCGCCGTGTGTAGTCGGAAGAGCATAGCCATCCATCTGCGAATTATCAAAAGGTGGAAGGTTGTGTTCCGCGCGGTACGTGGCGGCGGCGCGGCGGCCGAAGGCGCTGCTCAGGGGTGTGGAGACCGCGCGGGGTTGTGGAAGGACCGCGCGAACGGCGGCAAGGTGTTCCTCATAGGTGCGCATCAGGTTCCTTCCTGTCACGGAGGCTGGCATAGTGGCAGCCATGGTTGATATACACTACTTTGCCGCAGCCCGCGCCGCCGCGGGGCGCGCGCAGGACACGGCGCAGGCGGCGACGCTGGGGGAGTTGCTGGACGTGTTGCGTGCTCGGCATACCGGTAGCACCGAGGCCGGCATGAGCTTTGCGGAGGTGCTGGAGCGCTGCACCTTCCTGGTGGATGGCGCGAGCGCAAAGGAAGACGCCGTGCTTGCCGACGCCTCCCGCGTCGACGTCCTCCCGCCTTTTTCTGGCGGTTAGTGTCGAGTTCGCAACGGGCTGGTGAAGAAGTTCACCACGCCGGAGACAAGCGCAAGCACAATCGCGCCGATGATGGCGGCACCCCAACCGTCGATGACGAGCGAGTCCATGAGCGCGCTGACGAGGAGGAGGACCGCGCCGTTGATGACGAGCGCGAAGAGGCCCAGTGTTAGGCAGGTCAGCGGTGCGCCGAGGAAGCGGAGCACCGGGGTGACGACCTCGTTGACGATGATGAAGACCGCCGCGATGAGCAGGAAATTCTGGGTGGTCGCAGGAACGATGTCGATTCCGGGGACAATCGCTACCACGGCCCAGAAGGCCACCGCGACGGCAATGACGTTGAGTGCAAAATTGATAAATGTCTTCACAACTGCACTCTAACTCGGAAACTAACCCTCTGCACCGAAGGCAGCGTCCCAGGCCTTAAGCAGCGTCTCGGTTTCCTCCGCCGTGGTGACGGAAATGCGCACGCCCTCGGGGAAGGCACGGACCAGGACATCATTCTCGGCGAGCTTTGCCGCGACGTCCTGCGGGGAGCCCAGCTTCGCAATGGAGTCGGCGGCGAACCAGATGTGGTTGGCCTGGGACTCCGGAACGCCAAAGTCCGCGAAGTGCTCCACCAGGCGGTCGCGCTGCTTAACGGTCTCATCGGTGCGCTCACGCAGCTCCTTCTGCGCGGCCAGCGAGGCCGCTGCACCAACCTGCGCCACCGAGTTCACGGAAAAGGGGATGGCCACCTTGCTCAGTGCCTCGATGATCTCGGCATTGCCGAAGGCATAGCCCAAACGGATGCCGGCCAGGCCATAAGCCTTGGAGAAGGTGCGCAGGCCAATGACGTTGTCGTGGGTGTGGACATAGTCGGTGGCCAGTGGGACGGCATCGTTGCGGTTGTATTCGATGTAGGCCTCATCGAGCGCCACGATGACGTCCTTCGGAACCTTGGCCAAGAAGGCGTCGAACTCTTCCTTGGTGATGATGGAACCGGTGGGGTTATTCGGGTTGCACACGAAGATCAGGCGGGTCTTGTCCGTGATGGCAGCCGCCATAGCCTCCAAGTCCACGCGGTGGTCCGCGGTGAGCGGGACCTTGACCGGGGTAGCGCCCACGACCTGCGCGAAGATGGGATAAGCCTCGAAGGAGCGCCACGGGAAGACAATCTCATCACCGGGCACCGAGGTGATCTGCACCAGCTGCTGGCAAATGGCGGAAGAACCCGCGCCGGTGGTGACCTGCTCTGGGGTGACACCGAGGTTTTCGGCGAGTGCCTTGCGGATTTCCACTGCACCCATGTCCGGGTAGCGGTTAACGTGCGCGGCGGCTACCTCCATGGCCTTGAGCGCGCCGGGCAGCGGCTCCTGAGTTGCCTCGTTGGAGGAGAGCTTCAAGGCGTGCTCGGCATTCTTGCCGGGAACGTAGGCGGGCAGGGAGGAAAGGTCTGGTCGAATCATGTTCTCTACCTTAGGCGTTGCGGGGGCCGCGAGGGCCGAAGTCGAAATCAGCGGTCTGCGGGCCGAAGACTTGCAGGCCCTTCGGCGCGTCGAAGGCGTCGAGGCGCACCTCGAGGAAGGCACCGCGCTCCGGGTGGGCGGCGATATCCTCCAGGGCCGTGGCCAGCTCGCCTTCGGTGGAGGCCACGTAGGACTCCATCGAGGTGTCCTTCATGAACACCTTCGGCAGCGCCGTGTAATCCCACATTTGGATCTCGTTGTACTCGCGTTCCATGCCCAGAATGAAGCGCTCGATGGTGTAGCCATCGTTGTTGACCAGCACGATGATGGGCTTGAGGTCCTGGCGCAGGATGGTGGAGAGCTCTTGGGCAGTGAGCTGGAAGGAACCATCACCAATGAAGAGGACGTGGCGGCGCTCCGGGTTAGCCAGCTGCGAGCCCAGCACGCACGGCAGGGTAAAGCCGATGGAACCCCAAATGGTGGAATTGATGTACTGCACGCCCTCGGGCATGCGCTGTTGGCCCAGACCGATATTGGAGGTGCCGGCCTCGGCGATGACCACGTCATCTTCCTGGATGAAGCCGAGCATCTGCGGCCAGATGCGCTCCTGAGTCAGCGGGGCATCCGGGTTCGGCTCGAAGGGCTCGGGTTCGAAGGCAGCGCTTGGCGACGTCTCGGCTTCCTGGATGCGGTCGAGGAGGACGTCGAGAAGCTCCAGCGTATTAATGCCCACGAAGAACTCGCCGTCAGCGTTGAGGTGCTGGTCGCCGAAGTTGTAGACGCGGGAGTCGGCCAGGTTGTGGGTGAAGGAGCCGGAGTTGACCTCGATGAAGCGCGGGTTCGTGGTGACTAGGAAGTCGGACTTTTCGATGCGCTCCTGCACGCCCGGGGCAGAGGCCGCGCCGTTATAGGTGCCGATGAAGAGCGGGTGGCGCTCAGACAGGATGGCCTTGCCGGAGGAGAGCTGGGAGTAGGGCAGCTGGGCCTTGTCGATGATGGCGCGGAACTTCTCCGTGAAACCGTGGCGGTTGGTGTCCTGGTCGATGAGGATGATCGGGTCCTTGGCCTTCGCGAGGTGCTCCAGCACGTAGTCCGCAGCGGCGTTCAGGCGCTCCGGATCGGAGGGGGCGAGCTCGGTGGAGAAAGGCTCGTCGGGGACCTCGATGGTCAGGTGAGTGATATCGGAAGGAATCTGGATGTGGACCGGGCGCTTTTCGCGCAGGCAGGTGTGCAGGGCACGGTCGAATTCCTCGACCACGTTCATGGGGGACACGCGTGTGGCCACCTCGGTGAAGGGCGCGAAGGAATCCAGCATGTTGGCATAGTCGCCGTCGGCAAGCGAGTGGTGCAGGTTCCAGCGGAACTCGGTCGCGTACTGCGGCGGCGCGCCGGCGAGGGATACTAGCGGGACGTGCTCAGCGCGGGCACCAGCGATGCCGTTGAGTGCGGAAAGCTCGCCCACGCCATAGGTGGTGAGCAGGCAGCCCACGCCCTTCTGGCGTGCATACCCGTCGGCGGCATAGGCGGCGTTGAGCTCGTTGCAGGCGCCGACGAAGCGGATGCCCTCGGAGGCCTCGATCTGCTCGAGGAAGCTCAGGTTGAAGTCACCGGGCACGCCGATGATTTCGGTAATGCCGATGGCCTTGAGACGGTCGAGGATGAAATCACCAATGGTGGTCTGCATGAGAGGGTCCTTTCTATTTGTTATGGGCGTCGTGGCGCTTCTTGCCCAGCCAGATCAGGGCCAAGGTCACAATCCAACAGGGTAGGACAATCGCGCCGGTGCGGTAGTCGGGCAGCATGAACATCAAAGCGATGACAAGAGCGAAGAAGGCCAAGCACAGGTAGTTAGCGATGGGGTAGAGGGGCGCGCGGAAGGCGGCGTCCGGGCAGCGCTTGCGGAAGTTCAGGTGTGCAAGGGCGATGGCGGACCAGGAGATGAGCTCCGCGCCGACGATGATGGCGAGGAGAACAATCAGGATCTTGCCTTCAAAGAGGAAATTGAGCAGTACCGCCGAGCCCATGAGCAGGGAGTTGAAGAGCAATGCGCGCACCGGTACGCCCTTGGCACTGACGGAGTTGAAGAAGGGCGGGGCCTGGCCGCCGCGGGAAAGATCCCGCAGCATGCGTGCGCCGGAGAAGGTCATGGTGTTGAACACAGAGACGGCGGCGACCAGCACGATGAGGTTGAGGCCCGTGGCGGCGGCTGTAATGCCCAGGGTGCTCAGTGCGCGCACGAAGGGTGAGGTGGAAGTATCGAGTTCATTCCACGGGGCGAGCAGCACGATGATGCTGATGCCGCCGACGTAGAAGAGGAGGATGCGCCAGATGACGTTGTTGATGGCCTTGGGCAGGCTCTTGGCGGGATCCTGCGCCTCGCCTGCGGCGGTGCCGATGGAGATGATGCCGCCGAAGGAGAAAATCACCGCGACGAGGGAGAAGAGCATGCCGGTAGCGCCGTTGGGGAAGAAGCCACCGTGCTCGGTGATATTGCTTAAGCCCAGGGCGGGCTCCGGGGTGAGGCCAAAGACGATGGCCGCGCCGACGATGATCATGAGGATGAGCGCGGCGACCTTGATGAGGGAGAGCCAGAACTCTGCCTCGGCGAAGGCACCGACGTGCACCAGGTTGATGGCGGTGACGATGACGAGCGCGACGAGGGCGGTGAGCCAGTGGGGGATCCCGGGGAACCAGAAATCCATGATGGTGCCGGCGGCGGTGAGCTCCAGCATGCCGACGACGATGGTGGTAAACCACCAGTTCCAACCGGTGACAAAGCCGGCGATGGGCCCGATGTACTCGCGGGCATAAGCACTGAAGGAGCCTGCGACGGGGTGCTCCACGGCCATCTCACCAAGCATGCGCATGATGAGGAAGATGATGAAGCCGCCGATGGCGTAGGCGGCGATAACGCCGGGACCGGCCTCCTGGATGGAGGCGCCGGAGCCTAAGAAGAGGCCCGTGCCGATGCACGAGCCAAAAGCGATCATTTGCAGGTGGCGCGACTTCATGCCGCGCTGCAGGCCGTCGTCAGTATTGCCGTTGTCGCTGGCGACAACGTCCTGTGCCCTGACGGGATGGTTGGTTGTGGTCATGTAGACGCCCTTCATGAACGTATATCTGTGACGTGAGTCATTGAACTGTAGGAGATTATTGCGCACCACAGTTTTGTTTGTCACTAGACAATATTCGGAAGTATCTTTGACATATGTCAAAAGTGACACCCCCGCAGCTGACGAGCATTCAGGATATCGTCGACGAATGCGCCCAGATCCTGCAGCGCTCCGTCGAGGTGACTACCCCCGCCATCGCGGTGATTGTCGCCAGTGCCCAGATTGGTGCCATCGATAAGAACCGTGCGGCCTCTATTCTTAACCGCACCCCGCCCCCAGAGCCGATCCCGTGGATGTTGAGCTTCGGTATTCAAGAGGCTGTGCTGCCGGTTCGCCTGCCCGCCAACCCGCGCTATGACATGCTGCCTCGCGTGGTCATCCCCCTGCGCCACGAGGATCGGCTCGTGGGCTACCTGTGGATTATTGATGAGCCCGCGCTGGGTGATGCCCCCTTGGTCCGCCTCGGTTCTTTAACGGCTCCGCTAGCCAGGCTTATCGACGAACGCGATGCGCCCCTCGCCGCCCGCGCCCAACAGCTCGGTGAGCTGGCCCGCGAGGTGCTTACCGGTGATCTGGCCGCGCTGGCCGGGGCGCGTGAGCGCGATCTTTTGCCCTCCGATGGTGAGCTGACCGTGCATCGCGTGCTGGTGGAAGGCGATCAGCGTGCGGTGGCCGTGGAGCTTGCGCGCCCCTTGGTGCGCCGGCCCTTCTTGGTCGCGGATTCCCACGATTCCCTCGTGCTCGTTGAGTGCCGCCGCGACGACAAGGACACCGAGGCCCTCATGGAGGAGCTGCAGAGTGCCGCGCTTGTCACCGGCGCTGAGGTGGTGGCGCGTGGCTCGGCGCCGACGGCCCCGCAAGCGCGACTCATGGCGGATGTGGCCAAACTCTGTGGCCAGGATTCGCTGCGCTGGGAGGAGGCCGGCGCGTGGCGGCTGCTGCGCGGGTGGGAGCTGACCCCGGCAACCGTGGTGGAGATGAGCCCGGATGCCGCCGTGCTTCTCGACGACCCCCGCAATTCCTACTGGCACACCCTGCTGACCTACTTTGAGCATTCCCGCAACGTCTCCGCGACCGCCGCTGCGCTCTACATTCACCGCGCCACGCTGCACTACCGCCTAGACCGCGTCCGCGAGATTCTCGGGCCCGGCGTGCTGGATGACGGTTGGCGCTGCGCGGCTCTCTACGTGGCCCTCAAGCTGCATGCGGCGCTTCAGGGAAAGGATAGGGAAGCCCCATTTTGTCCCTAGGGGAAGCGCTCAGGTAGAGTGATGGGCGATTCATTGCGAATCGCTGGAGACGTGCCAGAGCGGCCGAATGGGGCTCCCTGCTAAGGAGTTGACTTACTTGCGTAGGTCCGGAGGTTCAAATCCTCTCGTCTCCGCAAACTACAGAACCCGAGTCATCGTTTCACCGGTGGCTCGGGATTCTACGTTTTGTTGTTGGCAACGGCTTTTCCGGAGCAGGCAAGTGCATATCGATCAAATAAGCCCCGAAAATCCGCCGGATCAGGGGCCTTATTTGTAAGAAGCGTACCTACCCGGCCAGGGCTTCATCCAGTTTTCTTGAAGATTCCCGCCGATTAAGGGGGCTGGATAGCCTAAAGGCCCTGCTCTCGGTGGGTTGAAGTGCGGACGGTACCCAGGACTCTGCTATCGGACCATGCTGTTTACGTAGGTAAACGGCGGCATCAAGCGCGAAAGGTTTCGCGGATTGCCACTCGCTGCCATGATGCTGACTCTAAGTTTGTCTCGCTACCTCGCGAGCTTTTGTGCTTCCATTGCCTTGGAGGGCAGGCCCATTTAATGAAGCAGCGGACTTGATCACCCTAGATATGAGGCCAACGCATTGGACGTCCCTCTGGACTGCAAAAGTGGGAGTGGCTAAGCGTCATATGTTTGAGGAGCGACGATCCTCCTAGTCGAAATCGCGCGTCCGATTTAATTTTTTAGTACAAACCCTTTTTAGATCCCAAAGCTTTTGGTAGCCTAACTGGTTGTAACAGTCATTTATCCTGAAGGGAGTGAAAATGGAAGGCCTGACTTTCGAAAACGTGAAAGCTGAAGATTTCGTATTGTTATGCGGCGGTTGCTGTACCGACGGATAATCCCAGAAAGAGTTGAGTATGTATCGTCTGAAATACGCTCATAGGCCACTCGCTGTTGGTAAGGACTCCTTGATCATTGGCGGAGTTTCCTACGGGAGCTCTAGGAAGGTAAGGGATTCCGATGGGAGAATCAAGGCGATCTTAACTCGGCTAGATGGAACTAGGACCCTTGAGCAGATCTATTTCGAGCTTGAGGGATCCTTTCCGTCGCTAAGCTATCAATTTGTCGAGGAGCTCGTTTCCGCACTTGCAGACTTTGGCTTTCTTGAAGAGTCGGAGTATCCCTCCGAACTTGATGCTAAGTTCGAACTATGGTCTAGAGCGCAAAACCTATATCAGGGGATGGATAACCAGTTGCGTGAGCATCCATGGTATGTGCAGGAGAAATTATCAAATAGCGTAGCTGCCATAGTAGGGCTTGGGGGAGTCGGGTCAGAAGTGGCCGTTCTTCTTGCCCGAGCCGGCATTGGAAAACTCGTCCTTATTGACCCAGACACAGTTGAGCCGACAAATATTGTTCGCCAGCATTTCAAATTCACCGATATTGGAGATGCGAAGAGTAAGGCGTTAGCTAGTCAAATAGCGGAAATTGGACTTGAGACAGAGATAGACTGTTTGCAGAAAAGCTTATGTACAACGAGTGACTTCGAACGTACGCTGAATTCGGTAGATACCTTCGCACTGTCAGCGGACTACCCTGAGAGAATAAGATTCACGGCGAATGACTTTGCATTACGCCATGAAATGCCGTGGGCGCACTGTGGGTACCAAGGTCCCGAGATCATCCTGGGTATTCATGATAGCTGTGGCGCCTGCTTTAGATGCATAAAAGACTATCAGACGATGGAGCGTGCCGACCGCGATCTGCACATCCGAGAGTACTCACGTCCTCTAAAACAAGCGGGTAATTCCGTATCTTCCTCAATTTCAGCAGCTTTTCTTGCGCACGGAATAATTAGTCTACTTACGGGGGTTCCTTGTATAAAAACAAACGTAGAGTATTGGTTTTCTATGCAATCAATGGCGATAAACGAAGTTGAAGTACCTGACTTCGAAACTTGTGTCCATAAAGGAGCCGGTGTTGTCGCTTTGGGAAAATAGAGACTACAAATTACTAATGTCGGGGCAAACAGTAAATGTAGTCGGTAATCAAATAACTACTTTCGCCTTATTCCTTGTAGTCCTTAACGTTACTAATTCTCCAACCGCTGCAAGCTTTTCGTCAGGACTATTTGTCTTAAGCATGGTTGTCTTGGGGCTACCAATCGGCCGCCTAGTAGACAGATATTCAAGACTTGCAATTCTTAAGATCTCCTCCACACTTGGAGTAATTGGTTCCCTACTATGCGTCATTGCGGCCAATGGGCATTATCCAATATCTCTTTTTGCAATTTCAGCTTTCTTGCTAGGTGGTATCTCGTCGGCTTTTGGTACGGCAGAACGCGCATTTCTTAAAGAGCTAATCCCCCCGAACTTGCTAGCAAAAGCCATGGCTGTTAATCAAGGTAGATACTCGATCGGAACTTTAATTGGGCCACCAATTGCAGGTCTCCTTATCTCGCATTCGGCGCAAGCTCCTTTTTGGGTTGATGCAGCTTCATTCTGCTGGGTTCTAGCTTGCCTTGTGTTAATTCGTTTCCGATCAAGCGAAACAGACTCTTCGAAAACCCCCAGCGAAACGCCTCCGCTACGACCAGCATGGGATTGGCTACGCGGTCAGAAGCAGCTCTTCTCTATCGGTTGGTATAGCCCGTTGATGAATTTTTCATTTGCTGGAATAACAACACTTTCGCTTCTTAGTTTAAAGTATGCTTCTTTCAGTTCATTCTCATTGGGAATATATCAGGCTGCAATTGGATTAGCAGGCCTAATGGGCGCAGTGATTGCAGGAAAGCTAGTCGAAAAAGCGCAGGCCGGAAGGCTAATTCTTTACTCGATGTGTTTGTTCACTGTAGCGCTTGCAGTAACCATGGTAAATAGTACGTTCACTATTGTTGGAATGGTGTTGGCCGGATTGGTCTTGCCAGTTTTCAACGCGCCGTGCAGTGGCTTTTTCGTAAAATCAGTACCGCAAGAGTTTCAAGGACGTTGTACCGCGATTCTGTCAACGTCTGCGATGGTAACCATGCCTATCGGAAACGCACTTGCCGGCGTGCTCTTTGAGCACTTTGGGGGATTGACTGCAGTAGCCTTTTTTGCTTTGGTCTTGATTCTCTCAGATCTGTTTTTCATCAAGAAGGGCGACGTTAAATCCATTCGTTTATAGGTGTCTTCTTACCTTGATGACGCTTATAAAGAGCCCTAGTCATCGTTCACCGGTGGCTCGGGTTCTGCGTTTTGTTGTCAATCTGAAAGTGGGTGCCAGCGCAGCTCTCGGAAGCGGGCAAAACCTTGATCTTGGCTCAGTAGGGTTGCTTCTTCTTCTATTACGGCCGCAGCTATCCAAGCATTAGGGATGTCGCTGGCTTTAAGCTTGTGCAAGCGCACCAATTCAGTGAAGGTTGTCCAGGTCCCTGGGCTGGAGCTTAAAAGGGGTGCCGTTTGGGGCTTCTAAAATGGCATTGAGTGCAGTCAGCGCTTGCTGGGCGGTAAGTGGTTTGTGAAAAAGCTTGTGGTTCGTCATGACTCGAAGAAAGCCCGTTGCCACAACATCCAGGAGTCCAATTGTTTCATGCCGATTTAGAGCACTACTTAGCCACTGTTGAGCGGGCTTATGTTGTGGTGCTGCGGAGTGGAAGGCATAAACGAGGATGTTGACATCAGGAATGATCATCGAGTACCGCCCACACAGCTTCTTTGTCGCTGAGATCAATTAGAGCTGGTCCGCCGCAATCGAAGGAGGGGAGGTTTATCGTCGTGCGCATACCTTTAGGGTAGAAAGCATCAAGTCATCAATCAACGGGTGCAATGATGTATCTGCCTTCTGGAAGCCGTGAATGGTTGGCTAGTGTCTTAATTCAGTGCGAGCGTCAGGATGAGCACGCCGGTTGAGAGTGCGAGCATGCCTAAGCAGTTGATCCAGAATGCGCTACCGAGGAAGTGGGCGCGGACATGGGCTGCTGCGGCTGCGCAGAAGTATGCGATGACGCCAACCATGGTTGCAATTCCTACGCCGGGGAACCAGAGGCCGGCAATGAGTCCTGCGGCGGCGAGATACTTGATGACAATGAGCGCCCACCACCAGTCCTTGGGGAGTTTGACGCCGCTGAGGCAGGCTTCGATAAAGGGGACTGGTTTGAGGGAGAGGGCGGCGTCGCCAAGCAGGATGGCAGCCAGTAGCAGGGAGGGCCAAGCGGGGGAGGATTCTAGGATCATTGGGTTACTCCGAATGCGGTGTTGAGGCGTTCGATGGATGAGGCG
Source organism: Corynebacterium sp. HMSC056F09 (assembly GCF_001815785.1). Taxonomy (NCBI): domain Bacteria; kingdom Bacillati; phylum Actinomycetota; class Actinomycetes; order Mycobacteriales; family Corynebacteriaceae; genus Corynebacterium; species Corynebacterium sp. HMSC056F09. Next base: position 15,214 of record NZ_KV821967.1, on the reverse strand, counting down.
GCTTGGGAGGTGAGTTGTTCGGTGTCGTAGAGGCCCGCGGCCCACCCGATGAGAAAGCCGAGGTAGACGTTGTATAGCAGGTTGGAGTACTCGGCTGCATCGTCACTGTTGAGTCTGGAGCCAAGGCGCAGGGTGATTTCATCGGTCAGGAGTGTTTTGAGCGCGGTGAGTGCTTCGCCTTGATTTCCTTGTTGGATGAGTGCCGCGCCGAACGCACGGGAGAGTTCTTCGTGGCCGGTGAACATCTGGAGGAATGGCTTGAGGACATCGAGGAGGCTATCGGATTGCCCCCGAATCTCGTCGTGGAGCTCTGAAATGTGTTGGCCAATGGTGCGGATGAGCAGCGTTTGTTTGTCGCCGACTCCCATGACGGTTCCCACGCTGACGCCAGCCTCGGATGCGATGGTCCGGATGCTGGTGGTGGCGTAGCCCTGGGTGAGGAAGAGATCGTAGGCGGTGGCCAGGACCTTGCTGTCGGTGCCAGCTTTGGCGGCCGAACGCGATGGGTGAACGTGTTCAGTGAACATGTTCAAAAGGGTAGCTCTTGATGGCTTCGGGGTCAATGACGCCGAAGTGTTGACAGTTGGCGCTAGGCCAGCGCGGGGAAGACGCGGTCGCGCAACAGATGCGCAAGTTCGCGGTCGGGTGCAGCTGGGTTGACCCAGGCGGTGTCGCCGATTTCGGCGGCGGCGTGGGGCTCGTCGGTGGTGACGGTGCGTGTGCAGGTGAAGATGGTGCCGACAATGACAGAAGCAGCAGGTAGGCCGAAGCCTAAAGGAGGCTAAATGTCAGCAGGGCGAATTGCGGCAAGATACGCCCTCTTGCGGGCTCTCGCAAGGATTTTTGGGGAAGTGTATACGTTCGTCTACGGTTTCCATTTTTTGCTTCCAAATTTGTCTACCACATGTAACTCTAGGGGGTGTCCGAGTTCTCGGCCATCTTCTCGCGAAAGGGATAAGGGCATGTATTGCCCCAAGAAATGTGCGCCTCTGGTAGTGCTGATTGCGGCAGTATCAGTTCTCGCTCCAGTTAAAGCACTTCCTCAGCGGGTTGGTTTTTGAAAACTATCGTTGCACTAAATGGCGAAGGTTTTAGGGTAGCGTGCTTGGAATTTCGCCATATGGACGTTGCTGAACTGTCTGGAGAGCAGTCAAAGAGAATCTACCGGTTAGGGAGAATAATTTATGTGGAAAAAAATCTTGGCCACTATTGGCGCTATTCTGATGACGCTTTCCGTTTATGTTCAATGGCCGTATGCTGTCACGATTGCTCTAGCAGTTTTGGTCATTGTCCTTGTGTTTCTTCCCAGCGGGAAGAAGTAAATGCCTGAGTAGGGGTGGGTATTTCAGCGGACCTGCCTCTGTCTTATGTTGATGAGCCGAGAAAATGGGCGCGGAGGTGCGCTGCTACAGATGCGTAGAAACAGGCGATGCGGCCTGTGGCTTCGAGATGCAATTTACGAAAACGTACCTACCCAGCCAGCGCGGGGAAGACGCGGTCACGCAACAGGTGCGCAAGCTCGCGGTCGGGGGCTGCTGGGTTGACCCAGGCGGTGTCCCCGATTTCGGCGGCGGCGTGGGGTTCGTCGGTGGTGACGGTGCGGGTGTAGGTGAAGATGGTGCCGACGACGACCTCGCCCGGTTCGTTGGCGGCGGGAGCGTCGAAGGTGCCGAGTTTGTTGAGGCTCTCGGCGTCGAGGGTGAGGCCTACTTCTTCGGCAACTTCGCGCAGGGCGGCGTCGACAAGCGCCTCGCCCGCCTCGGGCTTGCCGCCGGGCAGTTGGTACTTGGTGGAGGACTTCTTGCGCACGGTAAGCACGTGGCCTTGTGGGTTGCGGATGACGACGGCTGCTACTTCAATCATGGCTGCTGATTGTAGGCGGCCTAGAGCAGCGGCAGGAGCACGAGGGCGAGATTGAGTGCGATGACCAGCGCGGCAAGCGTCCAGCCCACGGCCATAGACCAGGGTTTCGCGGCGAACTCACCCATGACGTCCCGGGAGCCGGCATAGCGGAAAAGCGGGATGATGGCGAAGGGGATGCCCAGGGAAAGAAGTGCCTGGCTGACCACCAGTGCCATAGTGGGGTCGACCCCGCAGCCGATGATGACCAGCGCCGGGATGAGCGTGACCAGGCGGCGGACTAGTAGGGGGACCTTGATGTGAAGCAGGCCGTCCATGATTTCGGAGCCGGCGTAGGCGCCCACTGACGTCGAGGCGAGGCCGCTGGCCAGCAGGCCGATGGCGAAGAGAACGCCGGCCAGCGGGCCGAGGTGGCTGGCAATCGCCGTGTGGGCCCCGGAGATGGTCTCTGTGCCGTCCACGCCGTAGAGGGCCGAGCCCGCCAGGACCAGCAGGCCCACGTTGACGAGCCCGGCGATGGACAGCGCCACGGCGATGTCCGCGCGGGTGCCGGCCAGCACGTGGGGGATTTCCAGGTCGGGGTAGCGCTGCTTGGTCAGGGAGGAGTGTAGGTAAATGGCGTGCGGCATGACGGTGGCGCCCAACATGGAGGCGGCCAGCAGGATGCTGTCCTTGCCCTCTAGGCGGGGGATGAGGCCGCCGGCCACGTCGGCGGGGTCGGGCGGGGCGATGGCGAGGCCGGCAAGGAAGCCGATGCAGATGACCAGGAGCAGGCCGATGACAAGCCCCTCGAACCACTGGTTCTTCTTCTGGAAGATGAGGAGAATGATGGAGACCGCGCCGATGATGAGCGCGCCCGCGAACAGGGGGAGGTTGAAGAGGAGTTGCAGGGCAATGGCGCCGCCGATGACTTCGGCGAGGTCGGTGGCCGCGGCGATGAGCTCGGCCTGGGCCCACATGCCTAGGCGCGCGCGGCGGGAGAGACGCTCGCCCATGATTTCCGGCAGGGAGCGGTGGGTGACTAGGCCCAGTTTGGCGGAGTGGTACTGGATGAACATGGCCATGAGGTTGGCCACGACGAGTACCCACACCAGGAGGTAGCCGTAGTGGGAGCCGGCGCTGATGTTGGCGGCTACGTTGCCGGGGTCGACGTAAGCCACTGCAGCAACGAAGGCGGGGCCGGTGAGGCTGATTAAGGTCTTACGCATAGGCATCTCCATACCAAAAGTTCAACTACTTGAAGTCTAGTTTTCATCGCCATATGTTCAAGCCAGGGGTTTGATCCGGCAAACCATGTTAAAGTTTATTTGTTAATTATTTAAATTACTTTATGTATTTCGGCAGGTTAGAGACTCGAAGCTTCAACGGGTACACTGCCTTCAGTGCGCCAAAGTTGGAAGATTTTTATTAGAGATGTAGCCAGGCTTGGCCGCGTCCCCAGGGCGTGGATCATCCTCATCGGGCTTATCATCACCCCCGCGTTGTATTCATGGGTGAACATCGCGGCTTTTCGTGACCCCTACGGCCATACCAACAACATCAAGGTGGCCGTGGTCAACGAGGATAAGGGTGCTAACAACGAGCTGACGGGGAAGATAGATGTCGGCAGCGAGGTCATTGAGAAACTCAAAAAGAATGACCAGCTAGGCTGGCAATTCCTCGAGCGCGACGAAGCCGAGAAAGCCCTTTTAGAGGGGGACGTGTATGCCTCGGTGACGATTCCGGAGGACTTTAGCGAGAACCTCGTGAGCATGCTCGACGGGAAGTTCACGCAGCCCCAGTTGGTCTACCGCGTCAATGAGAAGAACAATGCCATCGCCGTGAAGATCACGGATGCCGGTGCCAAAGGTCTGGACAAGCAGATCACGGCGGCCTTCAAGGAGCAGGTGGCCACCGTCGCGGCGGAGAACATCAAGGACACCGGTACCGACTTCGAGCGAAAAGTCACGCGCGCGATGAACAACACTAGTTCGGCCTTCGGGGAGACCGCGCAGGAGATTGACGGCAACCGTGAGAACCTCGCGCGCATCCAGGGAAAGCTTGACGCCGCCGCTGATTCCACGTTGGGCGCCAAGTCCACGGTGGCTGATGTGAGTGCTGCGCTGGGCGACGCCCAAACCGCCCTCGCCGAGGTCTCCTCCCTAGTCGAGCAGGCCCAAGGGGGCATCGGTGACTTCACCGACCAGACCACCGGTGCCTTCGTCAGTGGTGCAAGTGCGGTGGCGGACGGTACCGCCAAGGCGCAGGAATCCATCGCGGATGTCACAGCTGGCCTGAACCAGGCCGGTGACCGCTTCGATTACGCCACGCAGCGGGCGAACACTGCTATTGACGCGAGTGCGGAATCGATTGCGCAGCTTAAAGCCCTGCGCGATTCCGCAACGCTCTCACCGCAGGTGGCCAAGGAAATTGATGACGCCATCCAGCGCCTCGATGAGGGCAATGAATCCAACCGTCAGCTGGTGGGGAACCTGACTGCGCTGAGCAAGGATACCCAGGCCGCAGCGGACAACGTGCAGGCTAGCGCGGAGGCCATCAACCAGGCAGCGGCCGATACCAAGGCCACGTCGCAGACGCTGCGCGATACCGTGACCACCGCCGTGCCGGAAATCAACCGTGCCATGAGCAATCTGAGCTCCATGGCGAGTGCTTTGAGCTCCACCCTGGAAGCTCAGAAGGGAACCATGCAGGAGGCCAATGGTCTCCTGGACGGCGTGGCCCAGCAGCTGCGCGCCACGAAGGACACCTTGTCCGATTTCGATACCAACCTCCTGGCCCTGCAGGACAGCCTGCGCGCTATGCAGGGCGATGTGGGTTCGCTGCGGGCTGCGATGAACTCCAAAGTTGTTCAAAATGTCACCGGGCTGGACGCGGAAGAAATCGGTAAATTCTTTGCGGAGCCCATCGAGCTGAAGACCGAAACCGTGTACCCGGTGGACAGCTACGGCTCCGCCATGGCGGCGCTGTTTACTAACCTCTCTCTGTGGATTGGTGCCTTCGTCCTCATGGTGATCTTCCGGGTTGAGGTCGATAAGGAGGGCTTCGACCGCATCACGGTGGGCCAGGCCTACTTGGGCCGCTTCCTCCTCATGGCCCTGATGGTCATCATCCAGGCCGTCACGGTGACCGTGGGTGATCTGCTCATCGGCGTGCAGACCGTGAACGCGCCTGTCTTCATCCTGACGGGCGTGCTCGTGGGACTGGCCTACTTGAGCATTATTTACGCACTGTCCTCATCCCTGGGACACCTGGGACGTGGCCTCTGCGTGGTCTTTGTCATTATCCAGATTCCGGGTGCTTCGGGCCTGTACCCGATTGAGCTTTTGCCCAACTTCTTCCACACCATCTACCCACTACTGCCATTCACGTACGGCATCGATGCCATGCGCGAAACCATCGGTGGGTTCTATGGGAACCACTATTTCAAGAACATGGCCGTGCTCGCCTTCATGTTCATTCTGTTCTTCGTCTTCGGCCTGCTGCTGCGTAAGGCGTTGGCGCACTTCAATGTCATCTTCAACCGCGAGCTGCGGGACACTGAGCTCTTTGACTATGAAAACGTGCAGGTTGTGGGCTCCGGCTACCGCATCGCGGACGTCATCCAGGCGCTGGATAGCCGCAGTGGCCTGAAGAAGGATCTGGACCGCCGCGCGCACAACTGGGGCTATTGGCTCAAGCTGGTGGGCATCGCCGGTGTTATCGGAGTGGTGATCCTCATCGTCGTCTCGGGTCTCTTGCCCGACCAGAAGCCGCTGCTTCTGGCTATTTGGACGGCATGGTGCTTCCTCATCATTATCGCCGCGGTCACCCTGGAATACCTGCGCATTAGCCTGAAGCAGTCCGCGGAGCTCGTGACGCTGGATGAAGATGACATCAAACACCCGGCTCGCGCCGGCGCGGATTCCACGGAGGGGGATAATTAATGCGTGGAACACTCGATCTTTTCCTCAATGACATGCGCACCGCATGCCGCAACGTGATGAGCGCGGTGATGCTCGTGGGTCTCGTTGTCATCCCGATGCTGTTTACCTGGTTCAACGTGCTGGCCAGCTGGGATCCCTTCGATAACACCAGCCAGCTCAAAGTGGCGGTGGCTAGCAAGGACACCGGCTATGAGAGCGATCTGCTGCCGGTGCCCATCAACGTAGGCAACCAGGTGCTCAATGAGCTGCGAGCGAACGAGCAGCTGGATTGGGTTGTGACCACCTCCGATGAGGCGATTGAAGGTACCAAGTCCGGTGAGTATTACGCAGCCATCGTGCTTCCGGAAGATTTCAGTACCGACATGATGAACTTCTACACGGATGGTTCCCAGCCCGCGGATTTGTCCTTCTACATGAATGAGAAGAAGAACGCGCTGGCGCCGAAGATCACCGGTCAAGGCGCAGAGGGCGTGTCGGCCCAGGTTGCCGAAGCCTTCACCACGACGGTCGGTGACGTGTCCTTCGATCTGGTCACCTCGCTCTCCGATTTCTTGAGTCAGGGCGATACCAAGGCTGTGTTGGACCGGATGCAGGCGCGCGCGGATGGCGTGCAGACCCAGCTGGATATGGCGGCGCGTACTGCGCGTTCCCTGGCTGGACTTGTGGATACCGCAGTTCCGCTCATGGAAAGCGCCCAACGCATTGCGGACTCAGCGGACCTGGAGCTTCCGGAGGTTCAGTCCTCCTCGCTCAACGTTTCCACGGACGCGCTGCAGCAATCGCTCGATGCCACCAGCGCTAGTTATGACGTGGTGCGCCAACGCATTGATGCGCTTTACGACGACGCCTCCGCCTCCCGCGCTGACCGCGTCGCCACGCTCAACACTTTGGCCGGCCAGGTGGAAGGCACCATTGCGCAATACCAGAACCTGCATGGCCACATTGAGGCCCTGCCAATTCCTGCCGGGGATAAAGAGAAGGCGCTCAGCCGTATCGAAGAGGCCATCGACGCGCAGCGCACTCTCCACGCGCGCCTCACTGCGGCCGCGAATGCTCCCGAACCCACGAAGCCGAATCTCTCCAGCCTCGATGATGCCAAGAAGGCAGTGGAGGGAATCTCCACCTCCGGTCTGCGTGAATCCTTGCGCGCACTGCAGGATTCCCTGGGCCAGGTAAGCGCGGATCTGGATACCGCTAAGGCCCCCGTAACCATTGACTCTTCATCGCTGACGGATGCTCGGGATGCGGTACAGAAGCTCGCCTCCGGCCTGCAGGATAAGGCCAACAAGTTCGGCGACCTGCGGAAGGATATCGACTCCGCTGCGGCATCCGGGGATCTGAAGAAGCTGGCGGACCTCATCGGTTCCGATCCGGATGCTCTGGCGCACGCGATTGCGGCTCCGGTGGACGTCGACAGGCAAGCGGTCTACCCAGTCAAGAGCTTTGGTGCCGGCATGACACCCATGTACACGGCGCTGGCCCTGTGGGTCGGCGCGCTGCTGACTGCGGTGAGCGTGCGCACCGACGTGGTGGACAAGGACAAGTACTCGCCGATGCAGCGCTTCTTCGGCCGCTTTGGAATGTTCGTCGCGGTTGGTCTCATGCAGTCGACGATGCTCATCTTGGGCCTCATCTTCTTCGTGGGCATCGAGCCCGCGCACCCGATTCTCATGCTGCTGGCAGGCTGGGTTAGCTCGCTCATCTTTATGCTGATTTGCTACACCTTCGTGGTCTCCTTCGCCAACGCAGGCAAAGCCTTGGCGGTGCTCATGCTGGTGGTCCAAGTATCGTCGTCGGGCGGTGCCTACCCCTTGCAGGTGCTCCCGGACTGGTTCCAGAACATTAGCCCGTGGCTGCCGGCGACCTATACCATCCGTGCTTTCCGCGCGGCCATCGCCGGAACTTACCACGGTGATTACTGGCTCTCCCTGTTCGCCCTCTTGCTCTTTGCCGTACCGATGCTCATTCTGGGCGTGGTCTTCCACAAGCCGCTGGAGAAGTTCACCAACGGCTGGGTGGAGACCTTGGACAAGACCAAGCTGATGTAGCGGTTACTTCGCGGTGCCTTCGGGGTTATCGATTGTGATGATTCACATAATAAAATCGCAATATTCAAGGCTGAGGGGAGTGTCCATCGGAGGTAAATGGCAGTAAGCTGAAGCGCTGTGAAACGCGGTCATTTCCTGGGCCCGGCTCGGCTCACCGCCGTGGGCTTTATCCTGCTCATCCTCGTGGGAACGCTGCTGCTGATGCTGCCGATTTCCGCCAACGTTCCGCAGTGGACACCGTTCCTGCCGGCGCTGTTTACGGCTACCTCGGCGGTCTCTTTGACGGGTCTCGTGGTGGAGGACACCGGCACCTATTGGACGCCCTTCGGCCAAGCGGTCATCATCGCGCTCATCCAGCTGGGCGGCCTCGGCATTATGAGCCTGGCATCGCTATCAGGCATGTTGTTGACCGGTCGCATCAGCTTCAAAGCCCGCCGGACCATGGCGGCGGAAGGTCGTGCTGTGGCTTCCGGAGGCATTCGACATGCCCTGCTGCTCACCCTGATGATGACTCTGATCTGTGAGGCCACAGTTGCCGTGTTCATCGGTGTGCGCCTAGCCACCGAACACGGTGTAGCACCTGGGCGTGCAGCGTGGGAAGGAATCTTCCACGCCATTTCGGCCTTCAATAACGCAGGGTTTAGTACCTATTCAGACAGCGTTATCTCCTTCGCGGCTGATGGCTGGATTTTGATTCCTCTCGCCTTCGCCCTGATTGTCGGTGGTCTGGGCTATCCCATGCTGGCGGAGTTCGTGCGGCGGGCCCGCGCACGGCTAACGCGGTGGCGCGGCGGCACGCCGCGCATTCATCGCATGTCCATGACCGCCCGGATGACGTTGGGCGCCACCGCGTTCTTGTTGCTGGGTGGCACCGTGGTCTTCTTCCTCTCCGAGGGCTCCGGTGTACTGCATGGGATGACGTTGGGCCAGAAGCTGATCAACGCCTTCTTCATGAGCGCTTCGCCCCGAACGGCAGGTTTTAACGCCATCGATTACGGTGAGGCGCACCCGTTGACGCTGATGGTGACGGACATCTTGATGTTCATCGGCGGCGGCTCCGCCGGTACGGCGGGTGGCATCAAGGTGACTACCGCATGCGTTCTGGGCGCGGCGATGATTTCTGAATTCTTGGGCCGGGAGGACACTTCCATCGGGCACCGGCGCCTGCCGCTGTCTACCTTCCGTCAGGCCCTCGCGCTGACGGCCGCCGGAATGATCGTCGTTGCCGTAGGCGTGGCGACGCTGCGCATCTGGGACCCCGAGTTCACCGCGGACCAGGTCACTTTCGAAGTCATGTCTGCCTTCGCCACCGTGGGTTTGTCCACGGGCATTACCGCAAGTTTGTCCGCACCATCGCAGCTCATGCTGTGTCTCATCATGTACGTTGGCCGCGTAGGACCCACCACCTTCGTGGCGGCACTGGCCGCCCGGACCATCAGCCTGCGCTACCGCTACCCAGAAGAAAGGCCGTTCATTGGCTAACATGTTCAGCGCCCTGCGGCGCGAGAAGACGTCCATCAATATTCCACCGGTCGTCGTCATTGGTATGGGGCGGTTCGGTTCTTCCCTGGCCCGCGAGCTGATGGAGCACGGCGTGGAGGTTCTCGGCATCGACGCCGAGGAGAAGCACGTGCGCGAACACGCCGCGTACCTCACCGAAGCGGTGACCGCGGATACCACCGACGCCGAGGCCCTCCGCCAGCTGGGCGTTGATGAAGTAGAGCGCGTGGTCGTGGCCATCGGCTCCGATTTGGAGGATTCCATCCTTACGGCCTCCAACCTCGTGGAGCTCGGGGTAAGCGATATCTGGGCCAAGGCCGATTCAGATGCTCATGCCCGCATCCTGCGCCAACTGGGAGTGCACCACGTGATCCGCCCGGAGCGCGATACGGGTCGCCGCGTGGCGCACCTGTTGGGCGGGCGCTTCGAGGATTTTGCGGAAATCGCCACTGATTATGGCGTGACGGCGATGACCCCGCCGGCGTCGATAAGCAAGCACCCGCTCAACCTGCACCAGGTGTGGGAAGCGCACAACGTTCAGCTCATCTCCCGCTGTGAGGGGCCTGGCCAGTGGCGCCCGCTTGTCGACGGCACCGAGCTCACCCACCGCGACCTCATCGTCGTCGCCGGTAGCCCCGCGGATCTGGAGGCCTTCTCGCAGTCTTAAGCGCGGCGCTTGGGGTGCTGCGCGCTGTGGAATGACGCGTCGGACGCTACAGTAGCGCCTATGACGAAGGCACGTTTCCCGGGCTCGGTGTATGGAACAGGGGAGGAACCCGACCCGCGCTTCAGCATGGCCAATGAGCGCACGTTCCTTGCGTGGATCCGCACGTCGTTGGCCTTTATCGCCGGTGGTGTGGCCCTGGAGACCTTCGAGCTGCCGTTGAACACGACGCTGACCCGCGTCGTCTCCGTCATCATGCTGATCGTGGCCATCGTCCTGCCGGCGGTGGCATGGTTTCACTGGGGTGCCTCGGAGCGCGCGATGCGCCATGGGCGTCCGCTCCCGGCTAGCCCGGCGTTGGCGTTGATTGTTGGTGTGGTGATCATCATCGGCCTGATGATTCTGGTGGGCGAGCTGCTAGCGTGAGCGAGCTTTTTGATCCCGGCCTCCAACCCGAGCGCACCCGCTTAGCCTGGCAGCGCACGGGTCTAGCCGGCCTCATCGCGGGTTTGCTCGTCGTGCGTTCCGTTGCGCCATGGGCCGCCGTGATTGTTGGGGTAGTGGTGGCCGTGGTGCTGTGGTTGGCCACCGCCAAGCTCCGCCATGCTGACGAGATCCTGGCTCGGGCCGAATCACCTGTCCTGCCCGGTGCCCCGGCTCTTGCCGCCGTTGCGTTAGGGACGATGCTCCTCGGGGCGGTAGCCTTCGCCGCTATCTGGTAGCGCAAACCCCCAGACCTCGATCCCGAAACTCCCTGGTGGGCGGTGGGGCGTCGGCAAGCGCTTGGCGACGCCCACCTGCAGGTTGCGGGTTTCAGGTCTGGGGATCTAGCGGAAGTTTCGGGGGCCCGCAGCTAAGTGCCGTGCGATGGTGTTGATGAAGTCTTCTGGAGCTTCGCGCAATTCTTGGGGAGAGAAACGTAAGACGACAAAGCCCTGGTTGAGGAGTGCCTTTTGGCGTTGGTGCTCGGCCCGAATCACCTCATCCAGCTCGTTCTCGTATTTCACGTTGCCGTCGATCTCAATGAGGAGCCAGTCATTGATCGCGAGGTCGGCGTAGTACTGATTGACTCGGTATTGGGCGCGCAGGCTGCGAACCGCCGGAAGGTCCGCGTCAAGGATGAGCGCCCGCGCGTAGGACTCCCAGGGAGATTCGGAGCTGTTGACGCTATGTTCCACGGCCCGGCGTGCATCCGCGACTCCTTTCACGCGGCCCATGTCGCCGAGTACCCAGTTGAGAGTGTCCTTTGATACCCGTCGTGACCTTACGTAGTCTGCGGCGACGAGTCCTTCGACGAATCCATCGAATCGTGCGATATCAATCGCCGTACGCGCGAGAGAAGTGACCCGGATGCCGTGGACTTCTGTGACTTGATTGTTGAGTTTCGTTTGCTTGTAGCGGAAGTATTGGCGCTTGGATTTTTGGGGAACGGAGTTGGAGGGGACTGTCGCGAAATACTCGCTCGGCGTTGTGAGCGTAGGGATGCCGTGGATGCGAGCCGCCGCTTTGCCCAGGAGAGTTGCCCGCGGTGCGGCACGCGCATGGGCATAGACCTCTGCGGTTTCTCGCTCCCAGGGTTTCAAGTGCAGCCATCGGTGCAGGGGAATGGCATAGCACCACGCGAGCTTATGGAATTTCCTCGCGTGAATTTTGCCCCATCGGGGGTCGTCGTTGGTGAGCGTGCGCAGATCGACTATGTGGGTGTCTATGTAGTGAAAGATGCCTAGGTTGTTCATGGCTTACTTGTAGCGCATTGGCGTGGATCGCGCGCGGCGAGCGGTACGCAGCGCTAAACCCCCAGACCTCGATCCCGAAACTCCCGGGTGGGTGGTGGGGCGTCGGCAAGCGCTTGGCGACGCCCACCTGCAGGTTGCGGGATCGAGGTCTGGGGATCTACGGAGGCGGGGAATTGAGTAAGGAATGCCCACACATTGGTGAGCATTCTTTGCAGCTAATCTGCAAAAGATTTTGCTAACAGGGGTGAATCTTCGGCTTGAGTGGGGGTAATGGGGCGAAAGTGTTTGTTGGCTGTCTGTGGTCTCGATAGCCTGAACGTGTAGGCCCATTCAGTGATTTCAATAACTCTCTCAGCTGAATGGGGGCTGGTTAACCAGGAAAAGGAGGGGGCAGATGACTACCCCGCAAACTCACGTCTCAACTTCGCACACGGAGGGCGAGGACGACCGCGGCGTCGATACGCGCGAATGGCGCCGCATGGCCATTGGCCTCATCCTCGGTCTCGTTTTGGCCGCTCTTGTGTGGTTTCTCTTTCCCAGCAACGCCGTGGAAACGGTGTTGCAATCACCCGGCGCTAAGGAAGACGCCGAATACACCCAGGGTGCGCTGCGCGCCGTAGCCGCCGTGACGATTCTCATGGGTGTGTGGTGGATGACGGAGGCCATCCCGCTGGCCGCCACCGCGCTTTTGCCGCTGGTCATTTTCCCACTGGCCGGTGTGGGCACCATCAAGGATGTGGGCGCACCCTATGCCTCATCCACCATTTTCTTGTTCATGGGTGGCTTCCTCATCGCTTTGGCTCTGCAACGCTGGAACTTGCACCGCCGCATGGCGCTGTTCGTGGTGAAGGTTGTTGGTACCTCGCCGAAGCAGCTGATCCTCGGCTTCATGCTGGCCACCGGCTTCTTGTCCATGTGGGTGTCCAACACCGCTACCGCAGTGGTCATGCTGCCGATTGGTATTTCGGTGCTTTCGCTGACTGCCGACGCCGTCGGTGGCATGGCTAACCAGAAGAAGTTCGCCACCGCGCTCATGCTGGGTATTGCGTACGCGGCGTCGATTGGCTCGCTCGGCACCCTCATCGGCACCCCGCCGAATACCCTGCTGATGGGCTACATGAAGGAAACTCACGGCATCGTCCTCGGCTTTGGCAAGTGGATGATGGTGGGCATGCCGCTGGCATTCATCTTCCTGTTCATTGCCTGGTTCATGCTGATTACCGTGTTCAAGCCGGAGATGGACAAGATTCCAGGCGGCCGCGAGCTCATTGATTCCGAGATTGAAAAGCTTGGCCCATGGACCGGCCCGCAGGTCATGACGGGCATCATCTTCCTCGGTGCCGCCTTGGCCTGGGTGATCATTCCCTTCTTTGTGAGCAAGGAATCCAACTACGACGACGCAATCGTGGGCATTGCCGCTGGTTTGCTGCTGTTTACCATCCCGGCCGACACGAAGACTGGCGTGCGTCTGCTGGATTGGAAGACTGCGAGCGAAATGCCGTGGGATGTGCTCCTGCTCTTCGGTGGTGGCCTGTCCCTGTCTTCGATGTTCAACAAGTCCGGTTTGTCTCTGTGGATTGGTGAGATGGCCAAGGGGTTGGGCAGCCTGCCCATCATCCTGCTCATCGCTTCGGTGGCCCTGCTCGTGCTCTTCCTGACGGAGATCACCTCGAACACCGCAACTGCGGCGACCTTCCTGCCGATTATGGGCGGCGTGGCCGTGGGTATCGGCCTTACCCAGAATGGCGACATCAACGTCCTGCTGCTCACCATCCCGGTGGCGCTGGCCGCAACCTGTGCCTTCATGCTGCCGGTGGCGACCCCGCCGAACGCGATTGCCTACGGCTCCGGCTACGTCAAGATCGGCGACATGATCAAGGGCGGTATCGGCCTCAACCTGATTGGCTGCGTGCTCATCACCATCACCGTCTACCTGCTTGCCGTTCCGGTCTTTGGGTTGGTCCTGTAGCCCTCAATTAATGAAAAACGTTATCATTACGGGATGGCTACACCCGTTACCGTGCTGTCCGGATTCTTAGGCAGCGGAAAGACCACCCTTCTCAACCACCTGCTTGCTAACCGTGAGGGGCGCAAGCTGGCGGTTGTTGTCAATGACTTCTCCGAAGTCAACATCGATGCCGCCCTCGTCGCCGGCGAGGGCCATCTTGAACGCGGCGAAGACCGCTTCGTTGAACTCTCCAACGGCTGCATTTGTTGCACGTTGCGCGAGGACTTGATTGAGTCCGTCGGCAAGCTGGCTCGTTCCGGCCGCTTCGACCAGATTGTCATCGAGTCCACCGGCATTTCTGAGCCCATGCCCGTTGCCGCCACTTTCGAGTGGGAGTTCGGGGACGGCACCACGCTTGCCGACGTCGCCCCTATCGACACCATGGTCTCCCTCGTGGACGCCTCTACATTCCTGACTAACCTTCGCCGCGGACGCAGCTTGGTTTCCGAGAATATTGAGGCCACGCCTGACGACGACCGCACCATCGCCGATCTCTTCGTGGATCAAGTCGAGTTTGCCGATCTCATCCTCGTCACCAAGACCGACCTGGTGGAGGTCGCTGAAACCGAGCGCGTCATTGCCACCGTGCGTGTCATGAACCCTCGCGCGCGCGTCGTGCCTGTCACTAACGGTGTTATTGATCTCACGCTGGTTCTTGACGCCCACCTTTACGACACCGCCACCGCCGCGGCCTACCACGGCTACGCGGAGGAGCTGGCCAACCCTCACACCCCCGAAACCGAGGAATATGGCATTTCTTCGGTGGTCTTCCGCGCTGACCGCCCTTTCAACCGCGAGCGCCTGCTCAAGGCCTTGCGTGCTAGCACCGGCTTAGTGCGCTCGAAGGGTTATTGCTGGATTGATACCGATCTGCGCGTGGCCCACGCCTGGCAACAGGCTGGACCTAACTTGCAGATCATGCCGGCCTCCTTGTGGGCGGCCAACGGTGTCACTCCCGGCACCGAGCTCGTGCTCATTGGCATTGACTTCGACCACGAGTCCACGCTTCAGTCCTTCCGTGACGCCGTGCTTTCCGACGCCGAAGTGGCCACCCTCGTCTAGCCCCTCATTAAGGTGAACACGGGATGAATTGCTATGCCCATTTCTTGGGTTGAAAACATGCATTGACGTCGGGATTTGTCAGTTTCCTAGCGTGTGGGTATAGTTATTCCTCGTTGCACAGCAGAGCGCACATGCTCCGGCGTCAAGCACTGCGAACCAACGGACTGCGCCCGTAGCTCAACGGATAGAGCATCTGACTACGGATCAGAAGGTTGGGGGTTCGAATCCCTCCGGGCGCACCACATTTCAGCCGCCTTCGGGCGGCTTTTCTCGTTTTCAGCTCTGTGGTCTGGGCAAATCCGGTAATGTTCTGAAATATGATCAAAGCGATTCTCGCCGCCATTCTGCTATTCATCTCCTCGCTGTTTTCTAACGCGGGCTCCTGGCTTAAGGGACATTTCGTGTGGATTTGC
>NZ_KV821966.1:0-588 GCF_001815785.1 Corynebacterium sp. HMSC056F09 | reverse complement strand
TCAACGCACTCTAAAACCGGAAGGGCCGGCTAACCAATGCCATTCTGAGATTCATCATCCCAGAGAATTTACTTGTCCAAGCACAAGGCCGTAACCAAACTCGAGACAACATTATCTGGATGGTGGGATTACCCTTAGGAGGCCTACTTTACGGACTGGCGCCGGTTATTCCTTTTATCGCACAATCCCTGTCAGGGCTTGGTCCCGTATATGCTTCAAGGAGCATCAATGCAAACCTAGGTGAAACAATCAGTGACCAGAAGTATTCATTTACAGAGTTCTGGTCCGATACCAAATATTCTTTGGCTTGGATTTGGAAATATCCGGTGCTCCGGGCAATTTTCAGCATCGATTTATGCTCGAATTTTGCCAATTTTTTCCTCATCGCGTCCATAGATCTATGGTTGGCCTATCTTAAAGTTGATGGCTGGATAATCGGCTTAACTTCAACCATGTTTACCCTAGGCATGATTGTTGGAGGATTTTTTCAGGACCACCTCATCAAGCGATTACCTGGAAGAAACATAATCCGAGCAACCATGCTCTGGGAATTAATGTGGCCCTTCCGGTTTTAGAGTGCGTTGATTT
>NZ_KV821965.1:0-634 GCF_001815785.1 Corynebacterium sp. HMSC056F09 | reverse complement strand
TCTGGTGCGCGCTCGGTTGATTAATCCTGGTTCGAAGTTTGATTCGATTGAAACCCTGGCTGAAGTTGGGGTGACAAGCGCAAGCTACGCCACGATTAAACGTCGACTACCTGGCTTTGCTACAGATGCCTTCGGCGAAGGATTAACCCAAGTGCTGGCGCATCATGCAGGTATCGGTCCAGGCACATTCATCTTGTACGACGTGACCACCTTGTACTTTGAAACCGATACTCCTGATGAGCTTCGCAAACCCGGATTTTCCAAAGAGCGCCGTATAGAGCCACAAATACTTGTCGGGCTGCTTACTGATGCCACCGGGTTTCCACTGCATGTTGGAGCGTTTGCCGGAAACTCGGCAGAAACCCACACGATGCTGCCAATGATCACACGGTTCCAAGAGGCCTACCAACTCGACGAGGTCACCGTCGTTGCTGATGCAGGCATGTTCTCCGCGGCGAACAAACAAGCACTCATTGATGCAGGCTTGCACTACATCTTGTCGGTGAAGACCCCCACCGTGCCTGAGGTGATTGAAACCTGGCGGCGGGAAAACCCCGGTGACGACTACACCCACGGCCAGATCTGGACGCAAGCCTCGGCAAGTGATGGGCGCAAACACACAACCCCGAATTCG
>NZ_KV821964.1:29227-37014 GCF_001815785.1 Corynebacterium sp. HMSC056F09 | reverse complement strand
TCAGGTGTCTACCTAACGGGGGTCAGGTCCATAAGAGGTATCCCCACGGTAGGAACCAGGGGTTCAATGTCCCTGCCGCTTTCTTCCATCGCTGCGGAGATGCCGCCTAAAACGGTTCCCGGCACAAGAAGAAGAGCAAAAGAGATAATGAGATGCACCAGCATGGCCAGCATCCCTGGCACAGGCTGCTTCAGGTAGCCCTTGAAGGTTTGGCCCACAATATCCATGGCGTCGATGGGCTGCGCGGGAGCCCCGCCTTGTGGATTGCCAGGCGCGGCGCCGGGCTGGTGGTACCCAAAGCTTCCCGGCTGCTGGTAGCCGTAGCTGCCTGGTTGCTGATAGCCATAACCTGCGGCGTCGTGATAGTCATAGCCACTATGCCCGCCTGCACCGCCGAACTGATTGCCGCTGTCCCCGCTAAAGCTTTGATAAGGATTGCTCATGCCGAGGATGTTAACGCCGATATGTGGCCGGTGCCACAGGAGGCGGGGAACACTCCCACACCCCCATTGCCCACGCTAAGACGCCACGACGCGGGGCTTGAATCCCGGGCGCTTGTCCTCAAAGGCCTCGATATCGTCTTCATTGCGCAGGGTCAGCCCAATGTCGTCGAGGCCCTCCATGAGGCGCCAACGGGTGTAGTCATCGATCTCAAAGGTATAGCTGTTGCCGCCGACGGTAACCGTGCGCGCTTCCAAATCCACGGTGGTTTCGGTTTCACCGGACTCCAACTGCTTCCAGATGAGCTCGATGTCTTCTTGCTCCATGAGCCCCGTCAGCAGCCCGGCCTTACCAGAGTTGCCGCGGAAAATATCGGCGAAGCGGGAGGAAAACACCGCCTTGAATCCATACTCAGCAAGCGCCCACACCGCGTGCTCACGAGAAGAACCGGTACCAAAGTCCGGACCCGCGAAAAGCACAGAGCCTTCCTTGAACGGTTCCTGGTTGAGAATGAAGTTCTCGTCGCTGCGCCAGTTAGAAAACAGGCCTTCGGCAAAGCCAGTGCGCTTGACGGACTTCAGATAGCGCGCAGGAATGATCTGGTCGGTATCCACATTGGAAACTCGCAGCGGAACGCCGACGCCAGTATGAGTTACGAACTTCTCCATTGTCTTTTCCCTTTCCTTAGGCGCCGGCTACGGCGGCATCGTCGATATCAGCTGGTGCGGCCAGGTGGCCCAGGACTGCTGTCGCCGCGGCAACGGCCGGGGACACCAAGTGGGTACGGCCACCGGGGCCTTGGCGGCCCTCAAAGTTGCGGTTGCTTGTCGACGCCGACCTCTCCCCCGGCTTCAGCTGGTCCGGGTTCATACCCAGGCACATCGAGCAACCCGCGGTACGCCATTCAGCGCCGAAATCGGTGAAGATCTTGTCCAAGCCTTCCTCCTCAGCCTGCGCCTTGACCACGGCCGATGACGGGACCACCATCATGCGGGTATCAGCCGCGATACTGCGCCCCTTGACCACCTCGGCGGCGGCGCGCAGGTCCTCGATGCGAGCGTTCGTGCACGATCCCAGGAAGACAGTGTCGATCTGGATATCGCGCAACGGCGTGCCCGGCGTGAGGTCCATGTACGCCAGGGCCTTCTCGACTGCGGCCTTCTCGCCATCGTCCCCGCACTCCTCCGGGTCGGGCACCGCAGCGCTCAACGGCAGACCCTGGCCCGGGTTGGTGCCCCAGGTGACAAACGGGGTGAGGGCGGAGCCATCGATCTCGACGACGGTATCGAAATCGGCCCCCTCGTCGGTCGGCAGCGTCTTCCAGTATTCGACCGCTGCGTCCCAGTCTTCGCCCTGCGGGGCGAACTCGCGGCCCTTGACGTACTCAAAGGTTGTTTCATCCGGAGCAACCATGCCAGCGCGGGCACCAGCCTCGATGGACATGTTGCAGATCGTCATGCGCGCTTCCATCGACATCTTGCGAATGGCCTCGCCGCGGTACTCGATAATGTGGCCCTGGCCGCCGCCAGTGCCAATCTTGGCGATGATAGCCAAGATCAAGTCCTTGGCGGAAACACCTTCCGCCAGCTCACCGCTAACCTCGATAGCCATCGTCTTGAAAGGCTTGAGCGAAAGCGTCTGAGTGGCCATGACGTGCTCAACCTCGGAGGTACCGATGCCCATGGCAATGGAGCCGAAGGCGCCGTGCGTCGAGGTGTGCGAGTCACCACACACAATGGTCATGCCGGGCTGGGTGATACCCAACTGCGGACCAACGGTGTGGACAATGCCCTGCTGGGCATCACCCATCGAATGCAGGCGTACGCCGAACTCCTCGCAGTTCTTGCGAAGGGTAGACACCTGTGTACGGGAAACTTCGTCCTTAATCTCCAGGAGATTTCCGGTCTTTATACCCACGGTGGGAACGTTGTGATCCTCCGTGGCTAAGTGCAACTCAGGGTGCCGCATCGTCCGTCCAGCCAGGCGCAGACCGTCGAAGGCCTGCGGGCTGGTAACTTCATGCAAGAGCTGGAAGTCAATGTAGAGGAGATCAGGCTCGCCGTTCTCCCCCTTGCGCACGACATGGTCGCGCCATACCTTCTCTGCGAGTGTCAATTTCTCAGTCATGTTTCTCTCCACTTGAAATCTCAATTAATGGGACGTAGATTTCATTATATGGGAGAGTATAGCGCAGTATCAGGAATAAAGGTATTGGATCGCGCAGTTGCCATCATGATGGCCGCGACCAACCGCCCCTCCACGCTTAACGAGCTTTGTGAGACCACCGGCCTGCCCCGAGCAACCGCACACCGTCTCGCCACAGCACTCGAGGCACACCGGATCCTCACCCGCACACCCGACGGAAAGTGGGGTGCGGGCCCCGCCCTTCCCGGCAACCGCGATCGCATCATTGAAACCGCCGGGCCCATCATGGAAGAGCTCCTTGAGGCCACCGGTGAGTCCGTACAGCTCTATGAGCTATCTGGAACAACCCGCACGTGCATTGCTACACGCGAGCCGGAGATTGGCCTGCACAACGTCGTACCCGTCGGCCGCCAGCTACCCCTTACGTCCGGCTCAGCCGCCCGCATCTTCGCAGCTTTTGCGGATGTACACGTTCCCGATGCCCTCTTTAGCGAGCACGACGTCGAGCTCGCACGCACTAACGGCTACTCCGAATCCATCGAGGAACGCGAGTCGAATCTCGCTTCCGTTTCCGCCCCCGTCTTCGACGCCGCCGGCAACTTTATCGCCGTACTCTCTGTCTCCGGCTCCGCCGAACGATTCCGCCCCTCCCCAGCGGAGAAGTTCGCCGACGTGCTTGTCGACGCCTCCTCCCGCCTCACCGCCGCGCTATCCCACGACGCTGCGGGAAAAGCGGGACGCTAGAACTCGCCCACGAATTCCCACCTGTCTCGATGCCAGCTGTTTAAATGCTCAGCCCGAAGTACATGGCTAGGCCGCGCAACCCTTCCGGACCCGTGCTACTCGTCGAAGACAGCGCCTCTCCCCTCTCCTGCACCAGGCGCACTGGGTTTCCCGGCTCCCGGTTGGGGCGACGCGGTACCCAGCCTTGGTGCGGCAAGTGCGCCAGCTCGTCTGCTCGCGGCATGCGAGCATAATTAGAGAAGGTTATGGTTTGCCCATCGCGGCTAGCCTGAGTGATCCCCTGGTAGATGCCCACCACACCCGGCTGCCCCGGCACGGAGACTGCTCCACCGCTGTCCCCTGGCGCCAACGCCACGTCCACAACGTAGTTCATTCCTGGGAAGAGCCCCGGGCCACGCACCGCGGTGCCACACTGGCGCTCGGTAGCCTGCCCGTCGAAGCACACCGTTGATCCCTCACCAGGCACGGGTGCCATTCCATCTCCGGTGAGCGGGTTTCCCGCAGAGTAGGTCCCACCGGCAAACTGGATATAAGCCAGGTCATGCCCCGCCGCACCCGAGGGCTTGAACCAGCGCAGTGTACCTACGTGCTGACCTGCGTCGTTATACATCTGCTCGCCATTGAGACCGCAGTGCGCCGAGGTCCATGCCCGAGTGGCCTCAACATAGCCGATGCTGCACAGAGAACCATCGGAGGCGACAATCTTTTGGCCTTGGGTAACCGGCACGCCCTCGCCAGCCATTGCGGGGGCAGCAAACCCAATGGCCAGCGAGCACGCGCCCACGACAGAAGCCAGGCCAGACAGAAGGCGCGAAGAACGGTGCTGAAGAGACTTTTTCATCATTTCCCTACTCTAGCGCTTTTCACATATGAATCACCTTTCACTTCGTGCACAGCCATCAGGGTGGGGCACCCCCACCCACCCCCACTATTGAAAACATAGTGAAAATTCGCTTTACTGTAACTATCAGCTACTGAAAATGGAGTGAAAACCCCCGATTCTTTGAGGAGGAATCATGACCCACACCATCCACGACGAGCACACGCACACCCACGGCGAGGGCTGCGGCCACGTTGCCTTCCCGCACGACGATCACACTGACTACCTGCACGACGGTCACATCCACCGTGAGCACGAGGGCCACTGGGACGAGTGCGAGACGTCCGAGCACCACATTCACGAGGACCACGATCACGAGCACGGCGAGGGCTGCGGTCACGTCGCCATCCCACACGGCGATCACGTGGACTACCTGCACGATGGCCACCGCCACGCCGCCCACGACGGCCACTGGGACTGCCACTAAGGCTCCCCGCGCTAACGCAGACCTTTGCTGCCCGCTTACTCGCTGTTCTGCACTGAGGGCTGGGCAGCTTTCCCCATTTTCCCACACCATATGGCTAGGCGGGCGTTAGTGTGGGGTCATGACTTCCCCGCAGACCCCCTCCTCCGCACACCGATTCCTCACGGCATTGACCGCCGTAGCCGCCGCGGGTCTACTCGCGGCTGGTTGCTCCTCCAACACCGCCGAAACCGCCGCCCCAGACACGGCCCCGGCCACCTCTGAGGCAACAGAGCCATCATTCAAAAACACCTATCCGGCTTTCCAGCCGCTTAAAGACGACTCCCACGCCGAGGTGCCTGCAGGCCCCGAGCCCACCGTTCCCGGTGGCTCCGCTCCAGAAGGACAAGCAGGCGCCCAGCCGCAAGGCGCACAGCAGCAAGCTGCACAACAGCAGGCACCACAAACGACGCCTCCCCACCTTCAGGGAGTAGAGCCCGGACAGTACGTCATGCCACCTGGAAGCAGGAAAACCATTGAATCCGCGCGCATTGGTTCAATCAACCACATCCACGAGCAGCTGCCAGAGAAGCAGATCAATGGCGCAAAGGTCGATGTCTTCGGCACCCCTGCCACGGTATGCCAGACAGGTGATGGCTACAACGTCACCTACATCCTCGCAGGGCCGAATACCAGCTGCGACTTTGCCCGCTCAACTGCCGGCCACCTTATGGGGCTCACCATAAGCTCTTTGGAGGATCTACGCGGATACGTCCCACCACAAATCTCGGTCACCAGTCCGGTTACCCACCAATCCTACGACCTCGCATGTAAGACCGACGAGCGCGAGATCATCCGTTGTACCGGCGGTAACAACGCCGAAATCATGATCGTGTAGCACCCACGCTAAAGAAGTAAAGCGCTAAGCCACGTGCTTGGCTTAGCGCTTTTCGTTGTACCCCGTACGGGATTTGAACCCGTGTTACCGGCGTGAGAGGCCGGCGTCCTAGGCCGCTAGACGAACGGGGCTCGCTTAGCTGTCCGTTGCGGACTTGCTAAACACTATAGGATCCCCAAAAGGTTGCACAAATCGGCACGTAGAAGCACCTTTTACACAGATAAAATCCCGAACCTCGTTGCCGCTTTCGGCTGCGATGGAAACATTGGCTCTCAAGGCCTGGGCGCGGATCGAATCAGTGGTTATTCCGCTGGCGTGCCGTGGGCTGCTGGGGCCGGAGCACTTGTTAGTCATCGCTAGAGGTTCGGGAGGACACGTGCGCTAACAGCATGTGGTGCAAGGCTCCTACTTCGCTCGAGTGTTGGCTTTAAGAAGTTGTGGATTATGGCGATGCCGCCTAGTACTATCTGCTAGAGTCGCGTCGGCGATAGTGATGATTTTCAGCTTCCGCCATCCGCTCTCCTTTCTGTCGGGAATGCGTTGTACCTGCAGTGTATGACCAGAAAAGGCATACCGGTAGGACTTAGACCAATTGAGCACTGGTTCACCCCCTGGTACTCCTGTGACTTTCCCGACTACCTCGCCGAAGTTCCTAGCCGGTATGGGGTAGAACCAGACCACTCAGATCGTGCGAGCAACCCACCCCTTTAGTTGCCGCTATTGCAACCGTTAGACTTGCACTAGATGCAAACAAGGGAGTCAGGTTATGAACGACGAACTCAAAGTCATTGACGAAGTTCAACAGCGCACCGCCTGGACGCAGAGCTGGTGGGCGGTAGCACTTGTAGCGCTCGGTATCGGCATCAGTCTTGCGCTAACCAAGCTGTCCTGGTGGTACACACTCGCACTCCTCATACCGACGTTCATTCTCGGTTTCCTCCTCAAGGACAAAATCGCGAACCCCTTCGTGCGGCTCGACCCCAACACGGGACCGAGAAACGATCGCGCCACGTGGTCACGCGTACTGCTCCCCGGCGCAATGATTTTCTCCACCACGCCGACGCCTGATACATGGCCATGGATGATCACCAGCGGGGTCATTGTTTCGGCAGCAACGGCTTGGATGCTCTACGAGAACCGCAACGCGGCCATAAAGGGCGCTAATGCCTAGTAAAGCATCCAACCAATCCCCTGAGCTGGACCCAGTTATCCACCCGATTAACCGCCTCAGAACCTGCGCTGCGCTCTACTCCGCCGGCGCCACCGCAGGCCGGCAAATGAGGTACAGCAAGCTCGCCGAGTTCACCGAGCTCCCCGCCGATACGCTGTCCAAACAGCTAAAGTACCTCGAGGATCACGGCTACATTAGCCGCACCCGAGAGTACGGTTCTACCCGCGCGAAGGACGCCGTGTGGGTCGCGCTCACGGAGGCGGGCGCACAGGCTTACGTGCAGCACGTGGAGGCGCTTAAAGCTATGACTGAGGGACTATAGACTGTGCAGCCACCGCGTGATGCGATCCCCCAGCTGTGGAAACTCGGTATAGCCGTCATCTTCAAGGAAATGTCCCGCGTCGTGGATGGTGATGGGCACGGCGGAGAGGGCGTCGGCAAGCTGCTGTGTGAGGGCGGGGTCTACTAGGACATCGTTGGTGGACACGAAGACCTCTGTGTGAGCGATGTGGGGCTTGACAGCAGGCACGTCGATGCGAGCCTGGCCAATGAACTCGTCAAGCTCTGGGATGACGCGAAGCTTCTCCACAAACCCAGAGACAATGAAGAGCCCAGGAAGCTCCCACTCGCCCTCCAAGGCCGTGAGATAGTGCAGCAGCGCGGTGCCGCCTAGGCTATGCGTGATGATGCCGGTATTAGCGTTTGGACGCTCAATATCGTTGCGTATCGCCTCTACCCACTCATCGAGCATTGGAGCGTTCGGTTCCGGCAGCGCGATTATGCGAACGGTGTGGCCATCGGCGGTCAACAGGCGCTCTAGCCACGGGAACCAGTGGCTGTCAGGGCTGGCTTGGTATCCATGAACAATGTAGAAGTGCATGGCCGCCAATCATACGAAAAAAGAGTGGCAAGCTCATCGTGCTTGCCACTCTGTGGTGGTACCCCGTACGGGATTTGAACCCGTGTTACCGGCGTGAGAGGCCGGCGTCCTAGGCCGCTAGACGAACGGGGCTTAGAACTGTGACGACGTACTGTAACGTGCAGTGCCACGTTACATCGCTATCACTGCTGGCCTACCAGGACTCGAACCTAGAATGACGGTACC
>NZ_KV821964.1:747-29127 GCF_001815785.1 Corynebacterium sp. HMSC056F09 | reverse complement strand
CCAGGACTCGAACCTAGAATGACGGTACCAGAAACCGTTGTGTTGCCAATTACACCATAGGCCATTATCGCTTCGAACTAGCTCAGGGCTTTAACCCCTCGCTGCTCGCTGCAACGGTTTATAACTATATCCAGCACTACCGATACACACAAATCGCCAGGCCAGAAAGCATTTTCGGGGCGTTAGGAGTGACACCTAACGCCCCGAAATTACAGCTCTGTGAGACTGCCCAGGAGGACTACTCAGCGCTCCACGGCGTGAGCGCCTGAGCAGCCTTAAGGCGAGCCAGCGTGGACTCCTTGCCCAGCAGCTCCATGGACTCAAACAGCGGCGGGGAGACCTGCTGGCCCGAGATAGCTACACGCAGGGCACCGTAGGCCTTGCGGGGCTTGAGGCCGAGGTCGTCGATAAGCGCGGCGGAGAGAACCTTCTCAATCTCCTCCGTCTTCCACTCTCCGAGCTCCTCCAGCTTGGCAATGGAAACCTCCAGCGGCTGCACCGCATCCTCCTTGAGGTTCTTCCGGGCCGCCTTCTCATCCAGCTCCAGTTCGGCGTCCGGCGTGGTGAGGAAGGACATGAGGCCATAGGCGTCGGACAGCGTCTTGATGCGGGTTTGCACCAGATCTGCGGCGAAAGCGAACTTCTCCTCCGGATAGTCGGCCGGGAAGTCGGTGTACTCGGTGAGATAGTCGCGCAGGCGCTGCGCAAAGTCTGCCGGCTCCAGCAAGCGAATGTGATCCGCGTTGATGGCCTCGAGCTTCTTCTGATCGAAGCGAGCCGGGTTCCCCAACACGTCGTGGACGTCGAAGTTGGCGATGAGCTCGTCGACTGAGAAGATGTCCTGGTCCGCAGACAGGGACCAGCCCAACAGCGACAGGTAGTTGAGCATTCCCTCCGGGATGATGCCGTTGTCACGGTGATTGAACAGGTTGGACTGCGGGTCACGCTTGGACAGCTTCTTGTTCCCCTCACCCATCACGAAGGGCAGGTGGCCAAACTCAGGCGTCTTCTTGGCAATGCCGAGCTCCACGAGCGCCTCGTAGAGGGCGAGCTGGCGCGGCGTGGAAGACAGGAGGTCCTCTCCGCGCAAAACGTGGGTAACTCCCATAAGCGCATCGTCGACCGGGTTAACCAGGGTGTAGAGCGGCGCACCGTTCGAGCGCGCCACGACGTAGTCCGGCTGGGTCTCCGACTTGAAGGTCATCTCACCGCGCACCAGGTCGGTCCAGGACCAATCCTTGTCCGGCATGCGCAGGCGCCAGACCGGCTTGCGGCCCTCCGCCTCGAAAGCGTCGATCTGCTCCTGGGTGAGGTCGCGGTCGAAGTTGTCGTAGCCCAGCTGCGGGTCGCGGCCGGCTGCCTTGTGGCGCTCCTGCACCTCTTCGTTGGTGGAGTAGGCCGGATAGACGTAGCCGCCATCCTTCAGCTTCTGCAGGACGTCGGCGTAGATGTCCATGCGCTGCGACTGGCGGTAAGGCTCGTCCGGGCCGCCGACGTTGACTCCTTCATCCCAGCCGAGGCCAAGCCAGTTCAGGGAGTCGATGATGGCCTGGTAGGACTCCTCGGAGTCACGGGCAGCATCGGTGTCCTCGATGCGGAAGATCAGCGTACCGCCAGTGTGGCGGGCATAAGCCCAGTTGAACAGAGCCGTGCGGACCATGCCCACGTGGGGCGTGCCGGTGGGTGAAGGGCAAAAACGGACGCGGACGTCGGATGTTTTTTCAGTCATGCCCACCATCGTAGTTCAGCGCCGCATCGCCGCACCGCCCGCCCCACTTGGGGGTAGTTGAACTCCGTTTCCACTAAGGCTGAGCAGCACCTTTTCCTCACACTTAACGGTACTGGTTTCCATTACCTATAGTGAATTCTCGTTCAAGAACTGAAGAAAGGTCTCCCATCGTGGTTCGTACCCGCTACGCGGCTCTGCTTACGTGCGCCGCACTCCTCGCCTCTCCCGCCACCGCCGTTGCCGGCCCCGACGACGGCAAGCACGTGGCCACCCAAACGCACATCGACTCCCCCAAGGCGTTTTGGGAGGGTAATTCTCTCACCCTCAAGAGCCATTCCGCAGAAAGCAACCACGACCTTGCCGACACGGTCACCTGGGTGGGCAAAGGCTGGGACCAGAACGGAAGCAACCAATACCAGTTCACAGTCCCCGAGGACCCGGCACTTTCCTTCCTCGGAAAGGCTGGCACGACCTACTACATGGCACCTGCCCGCGTACAGGGCAGCCTGGACCCGGTATGGATGGGCTTCGGTGCGGACACCGAGCTGCCTGTCGATGACTTCCGCGACAACATCGCTTCTCTCGACCTCTTAAGCGTCGATGGCCCCGGCGAGGTAGAGATGTTTGGCTACTACCCCGGCCCCGGCGGCCTGCAGCGCTTCTTCGGAACCACCGAGGGTGCCCCGCATTCTGCCTGGCTGACGAGCGGCACGCACACCCACAACTACACCGTCTTCACCAAGCCTGGGCGCTACCAGCTGACCTACCGCACCACCGCGCGCGACAAGGACGGCAAGCTCATCGCTTCCGCACCGACCACCACCTCCATCCAGGTGGGCGGTCAGCGTCCGGCCGCCGATCCAACACCGTCACTCAAGGAGCGGTTCGACAAGGCCACCGCGGGAGATGCCAGCGCACAGGACTACCGGTTGACCATCGCTCCGAAAAAGTCCGGAGACAAGGATGGGGATGAGCGCCTCTCCTCCATCGACTTCACCGGCGGCAGCAACGGCACACTCACGCTGCTGATCGACGGCTACTTCCTCACCGATCTGCCTGTGAAAGACGGTCAAGCACACTTCGATGAGTTCCTAGGCCCAGAGTCCTCCACGATCCAGGCTGTCTACACCCCGGAGGACGGCAGCCCGCGCTGGATCTCCGAGGAGCTCGCCTACTCAGAGAACGCCGAGCTTTCCACCACCTCGAAGAAGTCTGCGGAGTCCTGGGCAGAGACCACCAACCCCCGCCAGCTCTCCTCCGATCAAGAGGTTTCGGTACCTAACCCGGAGCTGTCCGCGCGGGCCATTCCGGAGGGCGAGGACGCAACACGCATCATCGTTGAGGCCGCCGATAAGAAGCTCGAAGGCTACGTCCATGGTGGCTTCTTCAGCAAGGGCAGCGAGCTTCCCGACGTGGAATTCGACGGGGTCATCAGCAACGGCCGCGCGGAGTTTGTGGTCGGCGCAGACGCAAGCTTCAACGGCAATACCGTGCGCCTGGATATCCTCCCGCACCCGAGCATCAAGCAAGATTCCGGAAGCATCACGCTCACCGAGAACTTCTCCTTTGGGCAGAAATACGAGGGCCGCGGCGCACTCGGCACAACCTCCAAGGCCCCTTCCACCAGCCCGGACAACAACACCAAGCCAGAGGCAGGAAAGTACACCGGTACGTGCGTTGACAAGGCGGTGCTCGACCATGGCCACGTCGATATCGCTGTCACTCGTGACGGCGATAAGTTCCGCACCCGGCTCAAGGATGAGACGGCCATCGTAGACAAGAAGACCGTCGAGCGCCCGCTTGATGACGTTGTCCTCGCCATCCACAACAACGCCCTGCGCCCCCGCCCGGAGGCGCTCAAGGGCAAAGACTTCGACTACCTGGGCGAGGATAAGTTCTTCCTGCTCCCCCAAACCCAAGAGCAGAGCATCATCTGGCCGGGTTATAACACCCAGGCGCTTGACTACCAGGACTACAAAGACGGCACGGTCACCCTCAACATCAAGCCCGTTGAGATGCCCGACGGCGCACAGGTGGGCCTGTTCACCACCGAAGGGTTGGGCAAGGGCTTTACTCCCTTGATCAACTCCGCCGAAGGTGACTACTCCATTGAGACCACCTTCGCCTCCCACACCCACACCAACTGGGCGTTTACGAAGCCGGGCATGTACAAGCTCGAGGTCAGCTACTCGGCCACCACTACAGACGGCAAGGAGATCACCTCTGAACCGCAGACGCTCACCGTGGCCGCCGGCGACGCCGCGATCAAGGACTGCGTGAGCGCGAAGGACGGTAACGAGGGCGGAAACAAGGGCGGAAACAAGGGCGAGGGCAACGACAAGCCCGGCAGCACCAAGCCGAACGACAACAAATCCAGCGGCGAGAAGAACATGAAATCTTCTATGCCCAAACTCGAGGGTTTGTGGGGCCTCGTGCTTCCCGTTGTCTTGGCCATCGTGTTCCAAGGTTTCCTCAACTTCTACAACAACCACCGCGGCCAGATTGAGTCTCGCCTCAACGGCTTGCTTCATCGCTAGAAAGGACACCGCGTGCACCGCACCACAGAACTGCACAGAGTCACTGCTGCCCTCTGCGCCATCGCCGTGGCGCTGGCAGTTGTCTTCACGGGCCATCCGGCCCCGGCCCGCGCCGATGGCGAGGTTTTCGACACCGGGCACGTTGACGCCTTCTATGTCTCCGCACCCGGCGGTGAGCTCACCTTGTCAATGAAGGAAGACATCACCGGTAGCGGTGTCGTCCGCCCGGGCAACGATGTCACCCTCAAAGTGGCCGAGGAGGCCTGGAGCGAGGCCACCGAGGGCATCGATGGAATTGGCGTACCGACGTATTACCTCCCCCAGACCCAGGACAGTTCGCTGCTCTGGCCGGGATGGGATACCCAGTCTGCACAATCGGCTGGCTACACCGACATCAACTTCGAGTTCGTTGAGGTCACCGGCCCCGGTGATATCTTCGTCTTCGAAACGGCAGGCTTCGGAGATATCCAGCCTCTCACCGACGCCGGCGCGCTGGACCTGGTGTCCGGGGATGTCATCAACCAGGCCTACCCGGCACACCGACACGTCAACTGGGCTTTTAGCGAGCCCGGTATCTACACCATGACGGTGCAGGCAGAATCCAACGGGGACACGAGTAACCAGGTCACCTATACCTGGGACGTCGGTGACGCAGAAGCCACGCCTCGGGAGGAAGAAACGGTTACGGACCACGGTGCTGAGAGCCCTGCTGAGCTCGACGACGCCGCCCTGGGCGGGGCCTCTTCCGACGAACCTGCTTCTTCTAACTCAGGCTCCCGCTCTGGGGGCGGAAGCTCCGGAGGCGCTACCCGCGGTGCGACGTCGGCTGCGGGAACTAAGAACGCGGAACGAAAGGCACAGGACAAGGAGCGAAACGACCGCTCAGAGCGCAAGGAAAGGAAGGAGCGCAAGCCTGCCCGCGCAGTCGACAAAACCACGCCAGCCGCGGAGAACGTGGACACGGTCGCTGCAGCAGGCTATTACGACAGCGGGCAAAACCTGCTGCCGTGGGGTATCGGAATCTTGGGCCTCGGCATGCTCGTGCTTGGCCTGGCCCTAGCACGTCTCGCACTCATGAAGGGCCGCGACTAATGCCGCACGGAGTACGCACCCGGACGCCCCACATCGCGCTGCTCTCGGCGGTGCTTATTGGCGCGTCCACGCTCAGTGGTTGCGCGAGCACCGCCAGTGGGGACGATGCGAAGCTCAAGGTGGTGGCGACGACGCCGATTCTGGGGGACGTCGCCAAGCACGTGGCCGGGGACGACGCTGCGGTGACCACGTTGATTCCTGCGGGCAAGGACCCACACACCTTTGAGCCGAGCTTGCGCTCGGTGCGGGATGTCGCAAACGCGGATGTGCTGCTGGCCAATGGGTTTCTCCTCGAGCCGCAGAACCTGTTGAAGACGCTGCGGGAATCATCGGATGTTCCGGTCACCGAGGTAGCGGACCAAGCGTCCACGCGCGGGGCCCGTCTCGTGCCGCTGGTGGAAAACGTTGCCCTCGATGCCGTCTGGCTGGGGTTGCGTGTGCGCAATGCCCCGCCGGGTACCACGAGCGTAACCATGAGCCTGCTCGATGCCGAGGGGCCAGGCGATGTTGCGGCTTACGTCGTATCCACGTTTGGTACGCCCGAAGCACTCTTTAACACGGCTGATGGTCTGGACGAACGCGACGATTCCACGACGCTGCCGGCCAACGCCCATACGCACGTCTCGTGGGCCTTCACCAAGCCGGGCATATACCGTCTCACTTTTGGCGCAACGGATAGCTCCCCGCAGGAATTCACGGTGGCCGTGGGCGTACAGCCACCTGATGGAATGACCTCCCTGGATGCGGGACACGTAGATATCACCGCGGACCTGTCCACGGGCGAGCTCGATTTAGAGGATCAAGGCGAAGGTTTCGACCCACACACCACGGCGTTGAGCATTCCCAACTCCACCCTGCAGCAGATTCCGCCGGATCCCGCTTACCGCTTCCTGGGGCGCCCGGGTGACGAGACCTACCTGCTGCCTCAGGCTGTCCTGGGCAAGCACATCCACGGTGAGGTTGACCCGCACCTGTGGCACAACGCGGCCAACGGCATCAGCTATGCCGAGGTCATCGCCGAGCAGCTGGCCTTGGCGGATCCTTCGCACGGCGCGGAGTATCGGGAGCGCGCTCAGGACTACATCGAGCAGTTGCACGACGCGGACGCGGAGGTGCGGCGGCTCATCGAAGACATCCCGGAGCGCAACCGGCACTTGGTCACACCTCATCACGGCTATGCCTACCTAGAACAAGGTTATGGTCTTGACATTGCGGGATTCGTCACTCCCAACCCGGCCATCGAGCCGTCACCGCGGGACGTCATCGCCCTGCGCCGGACGCTGGAGAATCTCCAACTTCCCGCGGTCTTCGTCGAACCTACCCAACAGGCCAGCGCCGATGTCATCCGTGAGGCTGCCGAATCCCTAGGGATCGCGG
Organism: Corynebacterium sp. HMSC056F09; assembly: GCF_001815785.1. Classification (NCBI taxonomy): domain Bacteria; kingdom Bacillati; phylum Actinomycetota; class Actinomycetes; order Mycobacteriales; family Corynebacteriaceae; genus Corynebacterium; species Corynebacterium sp. HMSC056F09. The sequence continues at coordinate 22,392 of NZ_KV821964.1, read as the reverse complement.
TGTGCCCCATCTACGGCGACACTCTCGATGACACCGTCCCCACGTATCTCGACCTCCTGCGATTCAACGCACACTCACTCAACCGCTGCTTAGGCAGCACCACGAAGGAAACTCATGTCTAATCGCACCATCCACACACTAGGCACGTCCCTGGCGGCAACGCTGACCGCTGCGGCGCTGGCTTTCGCCCCGGTGACTGCTTCGGCCGGTGATCTGGCCCAGGTTGTGAGCGCCGATGAAGAGGTAGCCGCACCTGGGACAGAGGCCACCATCGACCACGGTCACGTGGACCTCGGGCTGCTGCTTGTCGACGGGCAGGCCCAGTTCCTCGCCCGCGACGATTCGGCAGCCACGCCGGTATGGCGTGATCCTGCTGACGTGGTCTTCGACGTCGGCGACAATGCCCAACTCACCCTTCCGGAGGACAAAGCCTTTTCCTTTGTCGGCGCCGAGCCCGGATCGCAGGTGTGGGTCGTTCCCCAAACAGAGCAAGCCGACGTGCCGTGGCTGGGCTGGAATACCCAGGCGCCCTCGCTAACGGACAACGTTGACCGCGGCCTCACCATGGAGTTCTTGGGCCACCAAGGGCCGGGCGAGTTCTCGCTGTTCCTGCAAAACGGTGGCTTCGAAGAACCGCAGCTGCTGTGGTCCACCGCGACTGGGGCCACGGACGGTTTCTGGGTGGACCTGGGCACGCATACGCACGCTAACTGGGTATTTAGCGAGCCCGGCATCCACCAGGTTCGGGTGCGCATGAGCGGGCAAGGCGCGGGCGAGAGCGCCGGGAGCGATGTCGCTGCCGAGGCCACGTTAACCTTTGCTGTCGGTACAGGCACCGACGTCGCGCAGGCACACGCCGCGCAGTGGGATCCGAGCGCTGAGTCCTCTGATGCCTCGGCGGGCGCCGCGGTGCCGGTGTGGGTCTGGGCACTCGCCGGTGCGGGCCTACTCGTCCTCGTCGGGGCTGTGTTCGCAGTGCTACGCGCGAAAGGCGGGCGCCGTGGCTAATCCCTTCATCTCAATCAACGACCTGGCAGTGTCGCTTTCTGGCCGCCAGGTCATCGACGGCGCATGTTTCGACGTCGACCCCGGCGAGTTTATTGGGCTTCTCGGACCGAACGGGGCCGGTAAGACCACGCTGATGCGCGCCGTTCTGGGGCTGGTCCCCTTCACCGGCACCATCGACGTCACCACCTCGTTGGGATACGTCCCGCAGCGCCACGACGTGGAGTGGGACTTCCCCATCAGCGTGGCCAAGGCGGTGCTCAGCGGGCGCACGGGAATGGTGGGCTGGTTCCGGCGGCCGGGCCGGGCTGACAAGGAGGCTGCCCGCCGCGCCATCGAGTTGACCAACTTAGAAGAGTTCGCACAGCGCCCCATCGCGCAGCTGTCCGGCGGCCAACGCCAGCGCGTCCTCATCGCCCGCGCTCTGGCCTGCGAGCCTGAGGTGCTGCTTCTCGACGAGCCCTTTACCGGCCTCGACGCTCCCAACACCGAGGAGCTACTCACTCTTTTCCAGAAACTCACCGACCAGGGAAGCAGCGTGGTCATGTCCACGCACAACCTCTCCGAGGCCGCGCATTCGTGTTCGCGCCTCGTGCTCTTTAACCGGGGGATCGTCGCGGACGGACCCGCGGAGGCCCTGCGCCTGACCCCGCAGCCGTGGAGCGAGACCTTCGGAGTATCGGCCTCTTCACCGCTGCTCTCTGCGATTGGGGTGGCGGCATGATCGACATTTCGCTTGTTGAGTTCTTCCAGGACCTGGCCAACCCGCACCTGGACTTTTTGGCCCGCGCGGTCGGCATCTCCATCCTCGCGGCGATCGTGTGCGGGGTGGTGGGGTGCTACGTCGTGCTGCGCGGCATGGCCTTTATCGGCGATGCCGTCTCCCACGCAGTGTTCCCGGGGCTGGCTATCGCTTTCGTGCTCCAGGGCTCAGTGCTGCTCGGCGGCGCCGTGGCGGGCTGCACCGTCGCCGTGCTCATCGCATGCTTCTCCCAGCGCCGCACGGTCCGCGAGGACTCGGTCATCGGTATCTTCTTCGCCGCATCCTTTGCGCTTGGCATGGTCATTATCTCCCGAGTGGAGGGCTATACGGCCTCGCTCACGAGCTTCCTCTTCGGATCGCTGACGGGTGTCTCCCGTGCAGATCTCTACACCGCGTTCACCGTCACGGTGCTCATCGTTGGGGCCGTGGTCTTGCTCGGCCCCCAGCTCACCGCCACGTGCTTGGACAAAGAGACCGCCCGCGCGATGGGACTGCCCGTCTTTGCTCTAGACATCGTGCTCTACCTCTGCGTGACCGGCGCGGTGGTCATCTCTGTGGGCACCATCGGCAACGTCCTCGTGCTCGCCCTACTCATTACCCCGGCGGCCACGGCGCGGCTGCTCTGTGACTCGCTGGGGTCGATGATGATCGCCTCCGCGGCCATCGGTTCGCTCGGCAGCTTCTTCGGCATCTATCTGGCGTGGGCCATCGATCTTCCCGCTGGGGCGACCATCGTACTGCTGCTTACTGCTTGCTTCCTCGCGGCGTGGGCGCTGTCCCCTCTTCTGCATTCTCGTCGTGCCACGGCGTCCTCCCCGCACCCATCTGAATCAAAGGAGTCCCTGTCCGCATGAATATCCGTCCCCTAACCTTGACTGCTGCCGCCGCTATCGCCCTGAGCTCGCCGACGATGATTGCTTCTGCAGCGCCCGCTGTTGCCGCGGAGCGCGCAGGCGAGTCCTCCTGCGATGCCAGCTCCCTGCATGCCTTTAGCCGCGGACACCAAGACCTCGCGCTGGTGGGAAATTCTGGCGATATCTCCTTCATCGCCCGCGACGATGAGTCCGGCAAGGACTACGACTCCGGCGAGTTCTACGTGGAGGTCGGCAGCAATGCCGCCTTCGATGAGTCAGCCGGAAGCGATATCCCGTCGAGTGGTTGGCAGATCCCCCAAACCCAAGACCCGGCAATCCCCTGGCTTGGTTTCAACACCAGCTACCTCGACCCGGCAACGGCCGAGGGCGCTACCCTGTCGCTAACGCTGCACAGCGCACCGGAAGGCGGACGTATGGTGGGATTCCAAAACTCCCTGGGTGCAGCGCCCACCGTCCTCTTTGATTCGGAAGACCCAGACATCACCTGGGACTACCCCGATCACTTCCACAGCCACACCGGGATCATTTTCACCGAGCCAGGCGCCTATGCCGCAACCTTCACGTTTACGCTCAACGATGGCTCGGAGCATTCCATCGACGTTCCTTTCCTCGTAGGTGAAGCGGAGCCCGACGAGGTGTGTCAACTGGATTGGGGTGCCAGTGCCGGCGCTGGGCAGGGCTCTGGTTCTGGCAGCGCGAAGAACCGCCCGCAGCAGTTGGCCAAGGAGATCAACGACACCTCTAAGTCCATCGCTCAGTTAGACAAGACGATGGATAAAACCTTCAAGGAGGCCGAGGCCGTCCTCAACGGCGCGCAGCCCTCCACGTCCAGAGACGCCAAAGACTCGAAGCAGTCTGAGCGCTCCGCGCGAAGCACCGAAAAGAAGCCGGCTGCAGATGCTTCTGAAAGAAGCCAACGTCCTGAGACGCAGGGCCAGCGCGCCCCACAGAACGGATCATCCCACACTGTGGAACAACAGAGAGATTCCACACATCGGAACACCTCGAACGGGCGCTCTGCTACTCGCGCGAAAGAGTCCGGGAGTACCGCGGCGCCCAAGAAGGAACGAAGCACCAAGCATACCGCCGCGGCGCAGCGCCCCGCCCCAAGCACGGAGGAACAGCAGGCTGGAAGCGCAAACATCCAGGCTATGAGCTATGGCGCACCGATGGCCGGCTTCTGGGCGGGCTTCCTTGCGGGCATGGGTTCCCTTGCGCTTCTCCTCGGTATCGGGCTGTTCATCGCGGTGCAGTTCTTCCGCCCGCGCAACCGCGACTGGTCCCCTAGGGGCGGTCACCCCGCATAAGGAGTGGATCTGGTTTCGGTAAGAAGGAAAGAAGGAACTAGAGTTATTCCTTATGTGTGAAAACAGACCCTCCACCGCCCCCGACTTCCTCCTGTCCCGCGCGACGGGGTCTGTGCGTACCCAAGGTTCGGCTGCGACCTTCAGCGATGTCGATGCCGCCGTAGCCGAGCTGCGTGCCGGCACGGTCCCGATGATCGTCGGAGCGCTTCCCTTCCACAAGGGAGATCCGGCCGCCTTGACAGTCCCGCGCAGCATTATCCGCGAGGACGGCCCGCTCGAGCCACATGCCTATTACCGCAGCGGCACGCTCAACGCGCGGGTTACCGGTTTCGATCCGGAACCGGAGGAACACCTTCGCCGCATTGAAGCAGCCATCGCCACGATCGAGGCGTCGAAGTTGGACAAGGTAGTCCTCGCCCGCGCCGTTGACATTGAGTTCCACGCCCCTGTCGATCCGCTCCTCGTCGCCGCACGGCTGATCGACCTATCCTCCCATCGCGATGGTTTCATCGCCGACCTCACCCCGGCGGGGCGACCCGGAGCGATGCTCGTGGGCTCTTCCCCGGAGGTGCTCATCAAGAAGCAGGGTTCAACAGTCACGGCCTTCCCCTTGGCCGGATCCGCGCCCCGGCAGTCGGATAAAGCACGCGACATCATGGCAGGTCAGGACCTGCACAATTCCGAGAAGGATTTGCGCGAGCACGCTTTCGTGGTAGATCACATCCGCCGTATTCTGCAGCCTTTGTGCGAGACCCTCGATGCTCCCACGTCCCCGCAGCTCACCTCCACCAATGAGATGTGGCATCTGGGCACCCCGATTGCGGGAACCCTCAAGGATTCTGACATCACTGCGCTCGAGTTGGCCGAGTTGGTCTACCCCACCCCTGCTATTTGTGGCACCCCCACGGAGGCCGCACAAGCGCTGATCGAAACCGCTGAAACCGATCGCGGCTTCTACGCCGGCGCGGTGGGCTGGTGCGATGATTCCGGCGACGGCGAATACATGGTAGCCATCCGGTGCGCCGAGGTGGCCGGCGATGGCCTCTCCGCCCGCGCGTGGGCAGGCGGAGGAATCGTCGTGGACTCCGACCCGACGGCCGAACTTCAGGAAACCACGGCTAAGCTGCGCACCATCTTGCGCGCGCTCAACCTTTAGAGCAGCATCTAAGCGCGCTCAATCGGGTTGGCCAGGCTGCCCACGCCGGGGATCTCAATTTCGATGGTATCGCCCGGCACCATCGGTGCCGTGCCAGCCGGGGAACCCGTAGTGATGACATCGCCCGGCAGAAGCGTGTAGGACTGCGAGATCTCAGCGATGATGTGGCCCATCTTCACAATCATCTGATCCGTATTGGAATCCTGCTTCTGCTCACGCTTGCCATCGTGCGTGAGGTAGGCGTTAATCTTCTGGTCATCGAGATTGATGCAGTCCAGGTCCGTCTCAATCCACGGGCCCAGCGGGCAGAAGGTGTCGATGCCCTTCGCGCGCGCCCACTGGCCATCCTGGAACTGCAGGTCACGCGAAGAAACATCGTTACAAATGGTGTAGCCGACGACGTGGTCGCGCCACTTCTCTGGGTCGATATTCTTCGAGACCTTGGAGATCACGACGGCGAGCTCACCCTCGAACTCCACGTTGGTGGCGAACTCCGGAATCTTGATGGGCGCACCCGGGCCAATGACCGCGGTGGAAGGCTTGATGAAGATCGTCGGCGGCAGGTGCTCGGCAGACTCCTTGAAGACCTCCGCCACGTGGTCGGCGTAGTTGCGGCCGAGCGCTACGACCTTGGTCGGCAGGGTCGGCGCCAACAAGCGCACCTCACTCAGCGGCCACTCGCGGCCAGTGGGCTCCGGCGGCGTAAACGGTGTGCCGGAAATTTCCTTGGCCACCAGCTGATCCAGCGGGGCGTCGGCGGGACCATCGATGATGGCAAAACAGATACCTTCGGTGTGAGCAATTCGTCCTAAACGCATAACGGCCATACTACTCGCAAGGATTTTTAACACACGATCAGGGGTCTGCAGTAAAGGTTGCAAAGGAAGCGTTGTCTATCTCAGCGCTGGACGACGTCCCCCAGGGTCACCGCTCGCGTGCTCCCCCGCTGCGCTAGGTATAGCTCTGCGCAAGCCAGGGCGTCGCTGAGCGCATTGTGGCTGCCATAGCGCGGCAGACCATAGCGCTCACGGACTCGGGGAAGGCGTAGGTCCTCGCCGCGCGGGTAGGTGCCCATGCGCTCCATGTGGCGCCGCTCCAACGCAAAGGTATCCACCACGCTCAGCCGCGGGCGCTCTCCGAACACCGCGCGGGATGCCGCCTCAATGAATCCCACTTCAAGTGCTGCGAAGTGTGCGAGCAACGCGCGTCCCTGCACCGCCTGGCGCAACTGCTCCATGGCGCTCTCCAGCTCCTCGCCGGCATCGATGACGTTTTGGGTCAGCAGGTGGACATGCGCGTCGTCGGCCACCTGCGCGCCGCGCACCACGATATAGCCAGCCCCGGATAAGTCGATGGTTCTGCCATTAACCGGAACCCAGCCAATAGAGACGATCTTCCCCGTGCGGGGGTTAAGGCTGGTCGTCTCCATGTCCACGGCCAGCAAGCCCACGTCATCAAGGGGTGTAGTGCGCGGGGGCGCGCCCCAGTCCGCCCGGCGGCTCCAGCGATTCCACATCTAGATATTCCTCACCGGGTATTTGGTCGCGAGGGCATTCTGCATCGACTTGATCGCCCGGAAGGCATCGCGCAGGTGCTCGCGTTCCATGCGCCCCAGGCTCTTGGGGTCGATGTTGTAATTGGGCTGCTGGCCCTCGCGTAGCTGGTGGGCTTGGTGTTGGAAGGAAAGGGAGCGCAGGTAATCGAAGGCGTCGAGAAGCTCCTGCGCCCCCTGTTGGCTCACCGCATTACCGGCAGCTTCTCTGAGACGCTGGCGGGTATCCACCACCGTCGAGCCGGAAGCCAAGGCGAAGAGCCGGGCCATCTGTACGATTCCGGCGGTCCCGCCCTTCTTAATGTCGAGGGTGTTGGCGTAGTCGCCATCGCGTTCCACCACCAGCCCTCTGAAGAAGGTCAGCGGCGGCTCGCGGCGCGCTGCCAAGCTGGCCAGGTGCGCGTGCAAGCGAGTTGCGCCCGTACCCATTTCTACGGCAGCAGTGTGAACTTCCCGGCCCAGCTCCTCGCTGCCATAGAGGACACGGAAATCGAAGAAGATCTGTGCGTTGAGCAGAGCCTCCGGTTGGGGCTCCCGGATCCACCTACGGAAGGTGTCGATCCAGTGGGTCCGGGTCATCCGCCATTCTTCGTTCATCGCCATCATGTTGCCGGGGCAGAGAACTTGGCCGGCGTCGGCAAGCCCCTGGCAGACGAAGGAGCTCATCCGCGCGAAGTAGTCGCCGTGTACCGCGGCATCGTAGTCATCAGCGAGAACCAGAGCATTGTCCTGATCCGAGGCGAGCGCCATTTCCCGGCGGCCCTGCGAACCGACGGCCACGAAGGCATACTCGACCGGCGGGGGTCCGAGTTCCTCCTCGGCCAGCGTGCATAGTCGGCGGGCCACCGCGTCGGCGGCGAGCGTGACCAGGCTGGAGGCTTCCGCCGGGGTGGAGCCACGCTCCACGTAACGCCCGGCCAGGCGCGTGGCTTCCTGAAAAGCGCCACGAAGCTCAGCGGCACTGCTGCGCCGTGAGAGATCCGCGGTGAGGTAGAGCGGATCGTTATGGAGCAGGCGCGTAACGTCCGACTGCGTGACAATGCCCTGCAATGCGCCCTCGGTGACCACCGGCAGGTGGTGGATGCCTCGCTCGGCCATGTGCAGCAGCGCCTCCATGGCGGGGGCATCGGCAGATACCGTCAGCGGGTTGGGCGTCATGATCTCCCCCACCGCCTGGCCAGGATCGCGGTGAACGGCGAGCACGCGCGAACGCAGATCGCGGTCCGTCACGATGCCCTTAAGGCGGGTGCCGTTCTGGTTCCCGGGCTCCACGACGAGGAGCGATGACACACTCCGGTCAGTCATCATCCCAGCGGCTTCCGCGATCGTGGTGGTGGGCGGAGCGGTGAGCACGTCGGTGCGGATAAGGTCCTGCAGCGGCGTGCGGAGAACATCCGTCGGTGCGGAATCGGACAGCTCGCGGGCTGCTGCTCGGATCTGGCGCGACTTGGCCGAAAAGAACCGTGCGATGTCTGGGTTGCGTTGGGCGCACTCGCTAAAAGCGTGCTGCGGCAGGGTGAAGACCAGACTGTCTTCGACCGCGACCATCTCATAGACGGAAACCGGCTCACCCTGCAGCGTGGAATAGCCGAAGGTCAGCCCGGGTTCGCGCCGATCGAGGAGGACGCCATCCTCTCCCAGAACATCTATTGCCCCGGTGCGGATGATGTGGAGAAAAGCATTCTCCTCCCCGAGCCGGACGGGGACATCCCCGCGGCGCAGGTAGATCATGCTCAGCTGTGCAGACAACGCGGTGAGCTCTTCCTCCGGCAGGCGGGAGAAAGGCTCGTGCTGGGCGAGGAAACTAGTGACCTCGTCTATTTCGACGCTCATGCGCCAACCATACAGTGCTAGGCGCGCAGCGCGGAGGCGATTCGGTCACCAATTTCGGTGGTCTTTGGCTGCGCATCCCCGCGGGAGGAGACGTCGGCAGCAACGGCCTCTTCGATGCGCACAGCGTTGTCCTCGTCACCGAGGTGGCGCAGTAGCATCGCGGCCGAGAGGATCGCCGCGGTCGGGTCCGCAATCCCCTTGCCCGCGATGTCCGGGGCAGAACCGTGGACAGGCTCGAACATGGAGGGATTCGCACCGGAGGCGTCAATGTTTCCGGAGGCGGCCAAGCCGATGCCACCGGTAACAGCACCGGCCAGGTCAGTCAGGATGTCGCCAAAGAGGTTATCGGTCACAATGACGTCGTAGCGCGCGGGATCGGTGACCATGTAGATGGTTGCGGCATCGATGTGGTTGTAGTCCACGGTGACCTCCGGGAACTCCTGTGCCACCTCGTTCACGGTGCGCTGCCACAGCCCACCGGCATTGACCAAAACGTTGGTCTTGTGCACCAGCGTGACGTGCTTGCGGCGGGACATCGCGCGTTGGAAGGCATCGCGCACCACGCGCTCAACGCCGTAGCGGGTGTTTTGGGAAACCTCCGAGGCCACCTCGTGCTCGGTGCCCTCGCGCAGAGTTCCTCCGTTACCGCAGTACAGCCCTTCGGTGCCCTCGCGCACGACGACGAAGTCGATATCGCCCGGGTTCGCCAACGGCGAGGTAGACGTCGGGTACAACTTGGAGGGGCGCAGGTTAACGTGGTGGTCGAGCGCAAAACGCATCTTCAGCAGCAGGCCGCGCTCCAAGACGCCGGGCGGAACCTCACCGGGGGCGCCAATCGCACCGAGCAGGATGGCGTCGTGCTCGCGCAGGGAGGCCAGGTCGGCGTCGGTAAGCAGCTCTCCGTTGCGCAGGTAGCGTCGAGCACCCAGGTCGTAGTCGGTCACCTCGATGTCCTCGCGCACCGCGCGCAGAACCTTGAGCGCTTCCGCGGTTACCTCGGGGCCAATGCCGTCGCCGCCAATCACTGCAAGTTTCATTTTGTGGGATTCCTTTCTCACATATTGGATACTTGAGAGAGTACCACCCTCGAGCCCTCCATGAAGCCGAAACCCCCTGAAGAACCATGACTGGCTCTGCAGGGGGCGGTGGACTCCACTCAGGTGCGGTGTAGATTAGGCATCCAAATCGAGCTGGTGACAGGTAGCCCCCAGCGCCGAGTTGATCTCCTCGACGAGCTCCTCTGGTACCTCGCGCTCGACGCGCAGAATGAGCACAGCGTCGGAGGCGTCCTTGCCCTGGGTCAAGGCGGCGGCGACAATGTTGATGCCGGCAGAGCCCAGCTTGGTACCCACGGTACCCAGCGCGCCCGGGGCATCCTTGTAGGAGAAGAAGAGGTTGCGGCCGGTAGCGCGCATATCGACGCCGCGGCCGTTGATGCGGATAATCTTCTCCACCCCGTCAATGCCGGTCAAGGCACCGGTCAGCTGCGATACCTTGCCGTTGGGGCCAATCACCCTGACGCGCACCGAAGAACGGTGGCCCTTCGACTCCACGTTGGTCTTCACGTCCACGGTCACTCCGCGGCTTTCGGCGATCTTCATTGCGTTAACGAAGGTGACAGCCTCCGAGACCACGCCGGAAAACAGTCCGCGAACAGCAGACAGACCAAGAGCCGAGACATCCTCGTTGGCCAGCTCACCGCAGGCCTCGACTTCCACGGCAACCGGCGCTGCATCCAGCAGGTTGCCGGCTACCAGGCCCAGCTTGCGGGTCAGGTCCAACCAGCCGGCGACCTCCTCGCCGACCCGTCCGCCTTCAACGTTGACGGCATCCGCGACGAACTCGCCGGCCAGCGCCTTCAGCACGGAGGCGGCGACGTCGGTACCGGCGCGGTCCTGCGCTTCGACCGTGGATGCACCCAAGTGCGGGGACACGGTAACTTGCGGAAGCTCAAACAGCGGGGAGTCCGTGCAGGGCTCGGAAGCATAGACATCGAAGCCTGCACCGCGGTGGTGGCCGGACTTGATGGAGGCAGCCAGGGCTGCTTCATCGACGAGGCCGCCGCGGGCGGCGTTAATGATGATCTGGCCCTTCTTGGCCTGCGCCAAAAGCTCGGCATCGAACATGCCGGCGGTCTCCGGGGTCTTGGGCAGGTGGATCGTCACAAAGTCAGAGCGGGACATGAGCTCCTCAAGGCTCACCAGCTCCACGCCCAGCGCCGCCGCACGGGCCGGGTTGGCATAAGGATCGTGCGCGATGATGGTGGTCTCAAAGGCCGCCAGGCGCTGGGCAAAGAGCTGGCCGATGTGGCCGAAGCCCACGATGCCGATGGTCTTGCCATAGATCTCGACGCCTTTAAAGGACGAGCGCTTCCACTCGCCTTGGCGCAGCGACTGATCCGCCGCCGGGACTTGGCGCGCGGTGGCGAGAAGCAGTGCGATGGCCTGCTCGCAGGCGGAGTGGATGTTGGAGGTCGGCGCGTTGACAACCATGACGCCACGCTCGGTAGCAGCGGGGATATCAACGTTGTCCAAGCCAACGCCGGCACGGCCGACGATCTTCAGGTTCTCTGCGGCGGCCAAAACCTCCGCGTCCACGGTCGTGGCGGAGCGGACGAGGAGCGCATCGGCCTCAGGCACTGCGGCGAGGAGCTCCTCGCGGTTTGGGCCATCAACCCAGCGAACCTCAACGGTGTCACCGAGGGCATCAACAGTGGATTCGGCAAGCTTATCGGCGATAAGTACGACCGGCTTCGACATAACTTCCTTTACTAGTCAGAATTGGAGATGCCGAGAAGTGTAGTTTATTCTTTCCAGCCCTGAGTGATTTTATGCGTGAATTCTGTCACTGAACCGAATTCCGGTCCGAGGGCCACGATAGGCCCCTCCGACAGCCCTGCCGTTATCGCCGCGCCGGCCTTCGTCGCCGACGGATCTGGCTCGGTCATGACGAAGACCGTGCCACCGTAGGCGGTGGCGTTGACCACGTTGGCTAGGGGGCTTTCCGCGGTCGCCACAATCACCGGCGCCATTTGTGCGTCGCGGCGCGCCTGGGCTGGAATAGCCGGCATCTTTTCCTTCGTTATGTGCTGCGGCAGGGGCTCCCAGGCGGCCTTGAGCTCCGTCTTCGTAGAGGAATCCAAGCGCGCAATGTTGTCAACCATGCGCTCGCGTTTCATGACTACCTTCGACGTGAAGCGAAAAGCGGTGTACTCCCCCAGCGCCTTGGTGTTTCCTGGGTCATGGATAACTTCAAGTTGCCCGTTCTGGCTGGCCCACGGAACGTTACCGATAACGAGGAGCTGGTCTACGTCGAGATCAGTGAGCAGCTGTGAAATCTGCGGGCGAATCGACGCATCGTACGTCACCATGGGCACGCGCTGCGACACGCTCAACGTCGCCGCGCGCAGGGCCGCGGCATCCGTCTCTTCGGCGAGGATCAGCGTATTGCTCTCCTTGAAGAACAAGCGCGCAGAGTCTATGCCCCAGCGGTCCCCCACCACGGTGACCTCGTTGGCGAATTGGGGGTCGATAAGCCGCAAGCGGTTCTCCTCGCTCGCGCGGGCCAGGTCGATGTCCGCCTCGGGGAGGGCGGTGATGTCCTGCGTGAGGATCGGCTCGCCCCGCCCCAGCGAGGAACAGCCCGCAGCGCCTAGGCCCGTCACGACTAGGAGCAGCGCTACAGGCACGACCTGTAGCGCACGTGGAGAAGGAACCTTAACGCGCAAAGGCCTGCGGGCCCTCCTCGCCGCCAGAGAGGTTCGCCTCATCCACGTCGCGCACCACCTGCTTGTTGAGTGCATATTCGACGATGCCGACAAAGCGCTCGCGGCGATCGGCGAAGAACTGGTGCGCGGTCTTCGCAGTCAGCAGCTCCGGATCTAAGTCGTGGGAGGCCAACACACTATCGAACTCGGCATCCTCCATGATCGACTTTGACTGCACGCGCGGCAGGTAGCGCTCGGGCGAATGCCCGTCCAGGACCACCTCGGTGCGCTTGCCCATCGGTGTGCGGTTGAGCACGGAGTTCGCCAGTACGCCGCTGATACCGTGGCGCTCGCACCAGCGAAGCGGGAAGACCGGGAAGAATCCCGGCTGCAGCTCCTCGAAGCTATGGCGGTTGAAGGGGCGCCCCGTCCGCCAATCCTTGGCGCCGCGGGCCATGAGCAGAGCGTAGAGGCCGTGCCATACGCCGTCGTTCTCCCCCACGGACAGCAAGCGGGACTCGCGGAAGGAAGCATCGCGCACCGTCTTCGGAACGCTCTCGGTATCGCCGGCAACCCAGCTGGTCACCTCGTCGACATCACGGGCAGCGCGCAGCTTGACGGCCGAGGAGCCGTAAAGCTCACCGAAGACACCGCTCCAGAACCACTGGTTGAGGCGGTCCCAGGCGTCTTGGGTAGATAGCACGCCCTTCTTCTCAGCCAGACGTGCCAGGATGACCGCCAGCGGGATAATCTGCTCGGAATAGGGAACCTGCTCCAGGGACAGGATGCAGCGCTCAGCCAAGAACTCGGCGACCTCGCGGAAGGTAATCACGAGGGTCTCCGCGGCCTTGCGGTATTCAGCGAGCGTCAGTTGCAGGATGTCCTCGCGCTGACCACCAGCGTTGCCCTTCTCCCCCGACACCAGCAAAGACACGGCCGAGAGGAACTCGTTGCGGCCGATGCCGTCGAGCGCCGGGAAAGAACGCAGCTGCTTCTCGACGGCCGCCCAATCCTCCGCCAGGTGGAAGTCCGGGTCTTCGGAGGCAAAGACAGCCGTGAGCAGATCGAAGACATCCATCTGCAGACCAGCGGAGTTTACCTGCGCAAAGATCGAGCCGATGCCGGCGCTTGCTGTCTCCCGGGAGAGGCGGATCATCGGCACGGTGTAACCAGACAGTGGGCGCAGAATGCGGTTGTTGAAGGCTGCAACCACATCACGGGTGGCACCATCGTTGGCGGCTGCGAGCTCGAAGAGCATGCTGGTGCCTTCCTCGCTCAGCAAGGCTGAGACCGGGATGCAGCACTCCTCGATTGCGGCCTCGCGGGTGATCAAGGAACCTTCGATATCCGGCGCGAAGTGAGAGCGCAGCTCGCCATGCTGGTTGACGGCGAAAACGGCCTCGTCCGGCATGATGTCCTCCGAGGTCGCTATGCGCAGGTCCACGTAGTACTTGCGGGAGACCTTCTTGGAACGAAAATCAGTGGTATCGACGAAGCCCTCGCCACGGAAGCAGTGATACAAGGTGGTAAGGCGCTGCTGCCCATCAAGCAAGAGCAGGCCCGGGTTCACCCCGGTATCCGGAGCACCAGCCAATGGGCGGGGGCGAAAGCGCATGGTTTCGTTGCGGGTATCCAAGGCCATGAACGCGCCGAGCGGGTAGCCGCGCAAGACGGTGACGATCAGCGATCTAATGCGGTCCTCATCCCAGGCATAGGAGCGCTGGAAATCTGGAAGCTGAATATCACCGCGATCGATGCGAGCGAAAAGGTCATTAAGGTCATAGCTTGGCGTAGAGAAACCCATGGCCTCGAGCCTACCGCCAAATGTGGGAACGTGCCCGTTTGTGCGCGATCATCACATTGCGGGCGCTAAGGCCCGAGTAACGAAAAATCCCGCCAGCCGGTGGCCAGCGGGAATCTTCAGATAAAACGCGGTTTAGGCAGTTGCGTCCAGCGGATTCTTTACCCAGCTCATGAGATCGCGCAGCTGGGAACCAGTCTGCTCGATCGGGTGAGAGTTCACCTTGGCGCGCAGATCCTCGAGCTCCTTGTTGCCACCCTCAACGTTGGCAACGAGGCGCTTGACAAAGGTGCCGTCCTGAATATCGGTCAGGACATCCTTCATACGATCCTTCACGGAAGCGTCGATGACGCGCGGTCCAGAAAGGTAGCCGCCGAACTCCGCGGTGTCGGAACAGGAGTAGTTCATGTTCTTGATGCCACCTTCAACGATGAGATCAACAATGAGCTTCAGCTCGTGGCAGACCTCAAAGTAGGCCATCTCCGGCTCGTAGCCAGCCTCGGTAAGGACCTCGAAGCCGTTCATGATCAGGTACTCCACGCCACCACACAGGACGGCCTGCTCGCCAAAGAGGTCGGTCTCAGTCTCATCCTTGAAGGTGGTCGGGATAACGCCGGCGCGGGCACCGCCGATGGCTGCGGCGTAGGACAGGGTCAGTTCGCGTCCCTCGCCCTTCGGATCCTGCTCGGTGGCAATCAGGCAAGGAACGCCCTTTCCGTCAACGAACTGGCGGCGGACCAGGTGGCCCGGCCCCTTCGGCGCAACCATACCGATGGTGATGTTCTCTGCCGGCTTGATCAGACCGAAGTGGATGTTGAGGCCGTGGCCGAAGAACAGTGCGTTGCCGTCCTCCAGGTTGGGCTCAATGTCCTCGGTGAAGATAGCAGCCTGAGAGGTATCCGGCGCCAGCAGCATGATGACATCAGCCCACTTGGCAGCCTCAGCGTTGGTGAGAACCTTGAAGCCAGCCTCCTCTGCCTTCTCGCGGGACTTGGAGCCTTCGCGCAGGCCGATGGCGACCTCAACGCCGGAGTCACGCAGGTTCATTGCGTGGGCGTGGCCCTGGGAGCCGTAGCCAATGATGGCAACCTTGCGGCCCTGGATGATGGTCAGGTCTGCATCGGAATCGTACAGAGTCTCAATAGCCATGTTGTTGTTCCTTCTCTCTGTGGTTCGTTGTCACTACTCAGTGAATAGTGACGTGGTCTACTGAATTTGTATCACATTTTGGGACAAGATGCCCACAATGTGAGATTATTTATTTGCTCGGTGCCATCGCCTTCGGGCCACGCCCCAGCGCGACGTTTCCGGACTGCACCAGCTCACGGATACCGAAGGGCTCGAGGACGTCGAGAAGCGCCTGCAGCTTGCCCGGCGTACCGGTGGCCTCCACCACCACGGACTCCGGCGATACGTCCACGATGCGGGCGCGGAAGATGTTCACCGCGTCGACCACCTGGGGGCGGTTCGAGTTATCCGCGGCCACCTTGACCAGCATGATGGCGCGGGCAATGGTGTTTTCTTCCTCCAGCTCCACCACCTTGAGCACCGGAACAATCTTGTTGAGCTGCTTCGTCACCTGCTCGATGACAACCTCGGAGGCGTCCACAACGATGGTCAGGCGGTTGATCCCCTCGGTTTCGGTCCGCGCGGAGACCAGCGAGATGAGGTTGTAGCCGCGGCGGGTAAACATACCGGTCACGCGGGAGATGATGCCCTCAATGTCCTGGACCCGCACGGACAGGATGTGTCGGGTGATGTCGTCTTTAGCCATTGTTCTTAGGCCTCCTCGAGGGATTCGTGAATGTCGGCCGGATCCTCGGCCGCGGACTCGTTTTCATCAAACAGCGGGCGCAGGCCCAGGGCGTACTGAATTTCCTCATTGGAGGCGCCGCCACCAATCATCGGCCACACCTGGGCATCCTGGCCCACGATGAAATCAATGACCACCGGGCGGTCATTGATTGAGCGCGCGCGCTCAATCGCGGGGCCAATCTCTTCTGCCGTGGTGACGCGAATGGACTCGCACCCCAGGGCCTCGCTGAGCTTGACGAAGTCCGGGACGTACTCATCGTGCTCACGCAGCTTGGTATGGGAGTACTTGTTCTCATAGAAGAGCGTCTGCCACTGGCGCACCATGCCCAGGTTTCCGTTATTAATGACAGCCACCTTGATGGGGAATCCCTCCACCGCGGCGGTGGTGAGCTCTTGGTTGGTCATCTGGAAGCAGCCATCGCCGTCAATCGCCCAAACCTCACGCTCCGGGCATGCGGCCTTAGCGCCCAGCGCTGCGGGTACGGCGTAGCCCATCGTGCCGGCACCGCCGGAGTTGATCCAGCTGCGCGGGTGCTCGAAGTCGAGGAACTGTGCCGACCACATCTGGTGCTGGCCGACGCCCGCGCAGTAGATAGCCTCCGGCCCCACGATGGAGCTGAGCTGCTGGATGACCTCCTGCGGATTGAGCAGCCCGTCCGACGTCGGCTCGAAACCGCGCGGGTAGCGGCGCTGCAAATCTCCCAGGTACTCCATCCAGTCACCGAGGTTCGGGGCGTCCAACTCCGCGTCATTGGCATAAGCCTTGGTCAGGCGCAGAAGCACCTCGCGGGCATCACCCACGATGGGAACAGCTACCTCACGGATCTTGCCGATCTCGGCCGGGTCGATGTCGGCGTGGATGACCTCGGCGTGCGGAGCAAAGGTATCGGTATCACCGGTCACGCGGTCATCGAAGCGCGCGCCCACGGCGATGATAAGATCCGCGCGCTGCAGCGCCGCCACCGCCGGCACCGTGCCGTGCATGCCGGGCATGCCCATGTGCTGCGGGTGGTTATCCGGGAAGGCGCCGAGCGCCATGAGGGTGGTCACCACCGGGATGCCGGTCAGCTCAGCAAACTCGCGCAGCTCGCGGGAAGCCTCCGCCTTAATGACGCCGCCGCCAACATAGAGCACTGGGCGTTCCGCGCGAGCAATGCGCCGAACAGCCTGCGTGATCTGGCGCGGGTGCGGGGTCGTGGTGGGCTTATACCCCGGCAGGTCCGGCATGACTGGGCCGGAGTACTCCATCAGGGCGTTCTGGACATCCTTCGGGATATCCACGAGGACCGGGCCCGGCCGTCCGGTGGACGCCAGGTGGAACGCGGCAGCAATAGCTCCCGGGATGTCCTCTGCCTTGGTGACGATGAAGTTGTGCTTCGTAATCGGCATGGTCACACCGCGGATATCGGCCTCCTGGAAGGCGTCGGTGCCCAGCAAGGAGCTGCCCACCTGACCGGTGATGGCCACGACCGGCACGGAGTCCAGGTTGGCGTCCGCCAGCGGGGTCACCAGGTTGGTAGCACCCGGACCGGAGGTGGCAATCATGACGCCTACCTTTCCGGATGCCTGGGCATAACCTTCGGCGGCGTGGCCGGCCCCCTGCTCGTGGCGGGTGAGCACGTGGCGCAGCTTCGTGGATTCAAAGAGGGCGTCGTACAGCGGAAGCACGGCGCCGCCCGGAATGCCGAAGACAAGCTCGGTGCCCAAATCTTCGAGGGTACGGACAATGGCGTGTGCGCCCGTGATGCGCTCGGGCGCCCGCTGTGGCGGAGTGGAAGCTGTCACGGTTGTTGTGCTCCTTCAGTGGGGATGGATATCGGAGAGATCATCCAACTAATAACGCCCCCGCTGTCCTTCCTGGGTGTGAAGGTAACGGGGGCGCTTGCTGGTCGACGTCACTAGTGGACTCGCTACGGCTCGCGCCGCCCGGGTACTACTACGAGGTGAAGTCGAATAATGATCATGGGCTAAACTGTACACTGATAGAAACGCCACCGCAGGCATTTACCCCCATTTTTGGGATCTTTTTCTCATTTTGCGAGATTGCACAGGTGGGGCGGTTCGCCACCGCGCCACGCTGTCAATTACGATGACCCACTATGACGTCCTCACACCCGCAGAACGCATCTTCTCGCGCCGAACACCCCACGGCCGAAACGTTCAAGCCCACCCGCGAACACCTCCTCGGCATCGGCATCCTCGCCGCCATCGCTTTTCTCAGCATTGGCTGGGCCCCGAAATACCTCTTCTGGATCCTCATCTTCCCGGTGTTGGCCATCTGGTGGGTCCTGCGGGCCCACACCACCGTGGACGCGAAAGGCATCCACATCACTTATGGCTTCCGCGGCCCCAAGGACATCGCGTGGAAGGACTTTAAAGGCATCGGATTCCAGCGCTCGAAGGCCTACGCTCGCACCACCAGCGGCGACAACCTCAACCTGCCGGGCGTGACTTTTAACTCTCTCCCCCGCCTTGCCGCCGCTTCCAACGGCCGCATCCCCGACGCCCTGACCGCTGGCCGCGAAGCCGCCGATGACAAGGTCGTCATCGTCCACCGCGATGGCCAACAAATCCTCCTTACCAAGGAGGAATACGCCGAGTACCTCAAGAAACACCCCGAACTGAAGGATTAACCATGTACCCTCTCCGCTCCAAAGTCACCACCGTTGGCCGCCAGGCATCTGGTGCCCGCGCACTGTGGCGCGCTACCGGCTCCAAGGAGAGCGACTTTGGCAAACCAATTGTCGCCATTGCCAATTCCTTTACCCAGTTCGTCCCCGGCCACGTCCACCTCAAGAACGTCGGCGACATCGTGGCCGACGCCGTGCGCGAGGCCGGCGGCGTGCCGAAGGAGTTCAACACCATTGCTGTTGACGATGGCATCGCCATGGGCCACAGCGGCATGCTCTACTCTCTGCCGTCGCGGGAGATCATCTCCGATTCCATCGAGTACATGGTCAATGCCCACACTGCCGACGCCCTGGTGTGCATCTCGAACTGCGACAAGATCACTCCGGGCATGTTGAATGCCGCGCTGCGCCTCAACATTCCCACCATCTTCGTCTCCGGTGGCCCGATGGAAGCCGGCAAGGCCGTTGTCGTTGACGGCGTGGCACACGCACCGACGGATCTGATTACGGCCATTACAGCGTCTGCCAGCGATGCCGTCTCCGATGAGGGCTTGACCCGCGTGGAGGAATCCGCCTGCCCCACCTGTGGTTCCTGCTCCGGCATGTTCACCGCCAACTCCATGAACTGCCTCACCGAGGCACTCGGCTTGGCCCTTCCGGGCAATGGCACCACGCTGGCTACCCACAGCGCCCGCCGTGATCTCTTTGAACAAGCCGGCCGCGCCATCGTGGACTTGTGCCGACGCTACTACGGCGAAGAAGACGACGCCGTTCTCCCGCGCTCGATTGCCACCAAGGAAGCCTTCAGCAATGCCATGGCTCTGGACATGGCTATGGGTGGTTCCACCAACACCATCCTCCACACGCTGGCCGCCGCGCAGGAGGGCGAGGTGGACTTCACCCTCGAGGACATCAATGAGATCTCCTACCGCGTACCTTGCCTGTCCAAGGTGGCCCCCAACGGCACTTACCACATCGAGGACGTGCACCGCGCCGGGGGCGTCCCCGCTATCTTGGGCGAGTTGCGCCGCGCGGGCCACTTGAACCTCAAGGTCCACACCGCGCTCTACGACAACGCCGAGGAATGGCTTGATGATTGGGATATCCGCGGCGGCAAGGCCACGGAGGCCGCTCTCGAACTTTTCCACGCCGCACCCGGCGGTGTACGCACCACCGAGCCATTCAGCCAATCCAACCGATGGGATGAGCTCGACACCGACGCTGCCAATGGCTGCATCCACGACGCCGAGCATGCCTTCTCCTCCGACGGTGGCCTGGTCGTCCTGCGCGGCAACCTCGCTCCCAACGGGGCCATCGTCAAGGCTGCTGGCGTGGAGGAAGAACTCTGGACCTTTACTGGTCCCGCCCGCGTGGTGGAGTCCCAGGAAGAGGCTGTTTCCATCATTCTCAAGAAGGAAGTCCAGCCCGGCGATGTCATCGTCATTCGCTACGAGGGACCAGCCGGCGGTCCCGGCATGCAGGAGATGCTGCACCCAACCTCCTTCCTCAAGGGTTCCGGTTTGGGCAAGGCCTGCGCCTTGATTACGGATGGCCGCTTCTCTGGCGGCACCTCCGGCCTCTCCATCGGTCATATCTCCCCTGAGGCAGCCCACGGCGGCCTCATTGGACTGGTCGAAAACGGTGACCCCATCACGATCAACATTCGCGAGCGCCAGCTCTCCCTCGACGTGGACGAAGAGGTCTTGGAACGCCGACGCGCCACCGAGGAGCAGCGCGAGAAGCCCTGGACGCCGAAGGACCGCAACCGCCCGGTCACCAAGGCTCTGCGCGCCTACGCCAACATGGCCACGTCCGCTGACCGTGGTGCGGTGCGCGTGGTGGATGGCTACGTCAATTAGAGTATGGGGCGATGAATTTCGCCACTAACGCCGCAAGGCGCACACTCCTGACCGCCGCCGGGCTCATCATTGGCCTGGTGGGCGTCATCCGCCACGTCCTCCACACGGACTTCCCGGTGGACATGATCATTTACCGAGAGGGCGTGCGCGCCTTCATGGAGGGCCGCTCGGTCTACTCGGAGCCCATGTACGCCGGGGATTTGGCGCTCCCCTTTATCTACCCGCCCTTCGGGGCGCTGGTCATGGTGCCGCTGACTGCCTTTGATTGGATGAGTGACGCCCTCGCGGGCGATATCATGATCGTCCTCTCGGACGCCCTCGTCTTTGCCTGCCTCTACGCGATCTTCCGCGCGCTCAAGGTGCCGCACCTGTGGCCCACCGTGGCGATCGCGTGGGCCGCGGCCATGTTCTTTGAACCCATCCGCCTCAACAACGGTTTTGCACAGATCAACATCGTCATCATGGCGCTGGTCATCTTCGATCTGGTCCCGCGCAAGCGCAAGCTTCCGCAAGGCTGGCTGATAGGACTCGCGGCGGCCATCAAGATCACCCCCTTGGCCATGCTGCTCTACTTCCTGCTGCGCCGCGAATGGAAGCCGATCCTCACGGCCTTCGCCTCCGCCGTTGTGGCCACCTTGCTGGCCGCGGCCTACCGCTGGGAAGCCTTCGTCGAGTTCTTCACCTCGAAGCTTCTCGATATGGGCTCGGGCGCGGATTTCGGCGTAGCTACGAACTATCAGTCCAACTCCTCGCTCAAGGGCGTCATCCAGCGTCTCTTCACATCCCAGGAGGCGATGGACAACCACGGCATGCTCATCAATGCGCTGTGGCTTCTCGCGGCGCTCGCGATCATCGGCCTTGGCTCAGCCCTCATCCTGGCGCAAATGCGGCGAAGCCTGCTTGTCGATGCCCACCTCACCACCGCCACCATCATGCTGCTCATCTCGCCTGTTTCGTGGTCGCACCACTGGGTGTGGCTGTCGCTCATCGTGCCGGTTCTGGTCTACCGCGCCTGGTCCTGGCGCAATTCCACCTGGGTCGCCGGCAGCCTGCTGGCTGTACTCGCCGCTTGGGTGGGCATGCTGCTGACCGTTCCGCCGAAGTGGTGGTTTGGTGACAGCATCGATGTCCACGCGATGCCGCTGTACCAGAAGTTCTTGGTCGATGACTTCGTGTGGCTGGCACTACTCAGCTGGATTCTCTACGCCATCTGCCTCAAGGCTCGAGGCACTCAATCCGACAAGCCACATACTGAGCTCGCTGCGGCCCAAACCAACTAAGCCCCGAAACGCAAAACTGCCTGTTCTGCCAAAGTTGTTCGCCGCGCCTGCGGCGGGCTCAGG
>NZ_KV821964.1:0-647 GCF_001815785.1 Corynebacterium sp. HMSC056F09 | reverse complement strand
CGATGTCGGTGATCCTCAAGGAGTTGGGGGGGCTCGAAGGCTACGGCGAAGGTGTGGCGCCAGGCTGAGGGCCTTAGCCGTGGCAAGCGCCGTCGGAGCCTGAATGAGGATAAGTACAAAGATCAATACCAAAAGATCATTGCTATTGTAGAAAGCGGTCGGTCTGCGCATAGTGCACTGAAAGAGACAGGTTTCCCACAGACCGCTTACCGATACCTTGCGCAAGACGGTATCGAACTCGCCAATACCAGTCGCGGTGGAGCCATACAACACGAGCGGGATCGCATTGCCCAAGCTTTGAAACTTGTGGATGCTGGCAAAAGCTATAAACAGGCCGGCCAGGTTGTTGATCGCTGCACTGCCACGGTGAAAACGTGGCACCATAATTGGGGTTGCCCGCAAATCGTGGACACGTAGTGGAGCTACCCAGTGGTTAGGCAGCTATTTCTTTTCTGCTGATAATTGAGCCGGCGTGGTTCTCGAAGTCGACGGGGCTGACCATTCCGAGTGCAGAGTGCCGGCGCCGACGGTTGTAGACGACTTCAATCCAGTAGGCAACAGCCTTACGCGCGGCATCACGGGTAGGCCAACGCTTACGGTCATAGAATTCGGTTTTAAGCGTCGACCAGAACGACTCAGCCATCGCG
>NZ_KV821963.1:0-83095 GCF_001815785.1 Corynebacterium sp. HMSC056F09 | reverse complement strand
TAGGGTGTCCACTAAACGAGGGTAACCTCAATTCCACGCAAGCAGATCTGGGCTCTAGGGAGGACACTGCTCTGCCGGTTTTTGATGTAGTTCTTGCCGCAGTTGATGGCAAGGCGGCGGAATGAGTCGCAGCTTGAAGGCAAAAATCTATTATGGTCCCCCCTCGTGGTTTGAAGAGCAGACCGACACAATCGGATCAGAGTCATTCTTAGACATTGTCTATGAACGAGACAGCAGGGCGCGGGAACTCGTAATAGTGCAACGTGATGCGTCCCCTACCGAGGACCAGGACCCTGTGGAAAGGCCAGAGTATGTCGTCGTCAACTCTGGTGATTATGCGAGCTTGGTCGAGGCAACGATTTCCAATTTCGGCGGTCTAATTCGGTCTATCGACCCCAAGAACATTTACTTAAACAATCCTCCACAAGTGGTCCGCTCTCATGTTCAGCGCATTGCGGAAGTGACGGAGATCCACTACGAGTACGGTGGATTTAGTCCCCAACTTCTTCGAGAATTTTACGACGATTTTAATGACCACTTGGTCGGGCAAAGTTCTGTAAAGGATGAGCTTTTAGCCGCTATGTATCCGTTAGCTTGCCAAAAAGAGAACAGGCCGGTAGTCGTGATGTTTTATGGCCCGTCGGGTGTTGGCAAAACTGAGACCGCCAAGTTCATCAGCAAACTCGCTGGCGGAGACCTTTTCCGTAAGCAATTCTCCATGCTTCATAGCGAAAAGTTTGCCTCCTACGTGTTCGGAGGCAGTCACCAAGAACCCTCACTCGCACATGACTTGATGGAACGAGAGTCCAACGTGATCCTGTTCGATGAGTTCGATAAGGCGAGCCCAGTCTTCCATAGCGCCTTTTACGAATTGTTTGACGAGGGCGTTCTGGAAGACAAGAACTATCGTACGAAGGTGGGAAGCCCGCTCATCATCTGCACGTCGAATTATGGCTCCGAGGAGGCGGTGAAAAAGGCATTGGGAGAAGCACTTTACTCCCGTTTCAATGCGTTTATTGAGTTTCATCCCTTGAGCGTCGAAGAAGTGAGTTTAATTGCAGATCAACTCATTGACTCAAAGGTGGGCAAACTAGATTCAACCGAACAGGCGCAACTAAACGTCGACAGCCTTAGAACTCAGATGAAGCAATACGCTGGGCAACTTGGAAATGTCCGCAAGTTGAGCAGCAGTATTGACCAAGTGATTGGGTTCGAGTTAGCGACGAGCCTTCTCAAGAATACTCAGAGCGAGAGGCCCTAGTAGTGCTTTGTTAGCTCTTGCGGTGAGGTGTCTGCAGGACCAGATCTGCGCATATGTGGACAGATGAGATTGAGCGGGTGCGCGGGGCACCCGCAATCCGGACGGGTCGCTGCCGAGGTGCTGGTTACGGGCCGAGTGGTCCGACGGCGCAGCTGAGCCCAGTGATTACTGGTTATTGGCTCTGGGTGAGGGCACCCCGATCGAGGTGTTGTTCCGGTGGGCGAAGATCCACAGGCCGCATCGAACATGACTACCGGGAGTTGAAGCCCGGGCTAGGCCTGGATCATTCCGAGGGCCGAACCTGGCTGGGCTGGCATCATCACATCACACTGGGAACCGCGGCACACCTGCCTGCCTCCGGGCAACGCTTGGCCAACAACCTGGGCCGACAAGCCCCGGAGGCGGGCTGAGTTTCTACGCCGTCCCGGCAGACCTCCAAGCCGACGTCATCCATTTACTGGGCCAGTGCCCTTACTGCCGCCGCGCGGGCCCCACCTAACTAAGTACAACTAAGGGTTCTTAATACTACGTGATGGCTACCTCAAAGTGAAAGTTAATTGAAGTGCGTTCGCTACCTTGTCCCTGCTCATGGGTTGACTGGCTCATCTCGGCGCTATAGCGGCGAAGCGTACATCGGACGGAATCCGCTTTCATCAGGCACGATTAAGTCCCACCCTAAAGATTGCCAGAATCCGTCCGATGCTTCAGCCAGCGCCAGCATTTGCCGCTGTGGGTACTGCTCTGCCACCCAGTGAACGATTTCTTTTCCTATGCCACGACCCCGATGAGCGAGCCTGACGTCGATGAACTGAATCTCGATCACGTCGGGGCCATCCATTGGCAGAGGGTAGGCGGAGTCACGCCAGTAACTTCGGTGAGGCTTCAAGTCCAACTCCAGTAACGCAACTTGTTCACCGCCATCGCGCACCTCGTACCATTCATGGTCCTCGGATAGTCGGTATGTGCCCAACCAATGCTGATTGAACTCATAATCACCAGCGATGTCCTGCGAGAATGTCATGGGGTCGGTGATGGGACGAAACGAGAGGTCCATGTCATTATCATACTTCCTGTTCCACACGGAAATTAACCTGTGCAAATCATCTGTCACGGCCGCATATCGCCAGATCAACAGTAGCCACAATTCGCGATCATCCTCCGGTGCTGAGGGGTTTAGTACAAATAGAGTCTGTCCGCCGATAACACGGCGTCCGCAGCCACCCCGCTAAAAGACCACTGCTGCGGTGGTTTCCTGCGCCGACGAGTACTACACCGACCGGGCGAACATCGAATCCGTCATGCGCTTAATTACGCTTTAATCTACGCGTAGTCAGTCGTAGATCGTCGTACCACAGTGCAGGAGGACCACTCCGAAAACACTCCTCTCGCTGCAAGGGTCCCTCATAAGACCATCTACACCCACTAACGAAAATTACGAAACTGCGCCCCTGGGTGTTGCGGGTCGAGCCCCGTCAGCCACCCCGAATAGACCCCGCATTCTGCTTGTGCAGGATGCGGGGTTAATCTTTTGCGCCGAACCACCCTAGCCTTGGATATGTTAGCCTTACCTAATCTAGTATTGTGTAGGCTCCCGCCCTCACAGCAACTCAAGTATTCCGAAGGACAGTGATAACAATGGCTGCCCAAACTAAAGAAGTGGCGCCGAAGCGCAAGCCCCGCAAGGCGCATGAAGCAACCGTGACTGGTCGTCACCAGGTCTCTCCGGACTTGGTTCGGTTGAGCATGAACTCCCCGGCTTTTGTGGGCAAAGAGCTGGAGTTTACGGATCACTACATCAAGCTGTTGTTCGTACCACAAAGCGCTGACTACTCTTGGCCGTTTGATGTCCAGCAGATTCGTGAAGAGCAGCCGCGTGATAAACAACCGATTCTCCGCACCTATACCCTGATCAACCTGAACCCGGAAACCGGGGACTTCGACGTTGACTTTGTCACCCACGGTGATTCTGGCCTGGCTGGCCCGTGGGCACGGGTCGCCGAAGTCGGAGAGAAGATCGGTTTCCTCGGCCCAGGTGGTGCGTGGGGACCCACCGAAGAATATGAGCACTTTGTGTTCGCTGGCGATGAATCCGCGGCACCGGCCATCGGCGCCGGCTTGAAGCGTCTCCCCGAAGGCGCGACTGCAACTGCATACATCGAGATCGCGGCCGAAGACCGCACGTTTGACCTCCCCACCCGCGAGGGCGTGGAGGTCATCTGGGTGGTCCGCAATGGCGCTACCCCCGGTACTGAGCTATCCCTCGT
The DNA here is from genome assembly GCF_001815785.1 of Corynebacterium sp. HMSC056F09. Classification (NCBI taxonomy): domain Bacteria; kingdom Bacillati; phylum Actinomycetota; class Actinomycetes; order Mycobacteriales; family Corynebacteriaceae; genus Corynebacterium; species Corynebacterium sp. HMSC056F09. The sequence goes on along the minus strand of NZ_KV821963.1, from coordinate 79,570 downwards.
GGTGCGCGAAGCTGGTATCCCTACGGGGAAGACAACCAACTGGTTCATTCACGGTGTCGCCGAGATGATCAAAGAGCTGCGTCGCTTCCTATTCGTGGAATCTGGAATTCCCAAGGAAGACGTTTCTATCTCTGGCTACTGGCGCATCGGCATGACTGAGGACCAGTGGCAGGCCTCCAAGCGCGAATTCAACGCCGAAATTGAAGCCGAAGAAGACAAGGCCAAAGCCTAAATCTCGCTCGCACGTTAGACTGCGGCAATGATCGATTTCACCGCCTCCGCAGACATCGTCGCTCCCCAACTGCTGGGAATGGTGCTGACGCACAACGGCGTCTCCATTCGCATCACAGAGGTGGAGGCCTACCTCGGCTCAGGCGATGAGGCCTCGCACACCTTTAACGGACGTACCCCACGCAACGCCGCCATGTTCGGTCCGCCCGGCCGCCTCTACGTCTATGTGTCCTACGGCATCCACCGGAACGGCAATATCGTTTGTGCACCCGAGGGGACCGGCGAGGGCTGCCTGCTGCGGGCCGGCGAAGTAATCGACGGTATAGACCTCGCGTACCAGCGGAGGGGCGACACGGAGTTTCATAATCTCGCCCGCGGCCCTGGCAATGTGGGCAAGGCCCTTGGTTTCAGCATCGCGGACAACGGCACGCCCGTCCTCCTCAGCGAGCGCGAGAGCGAGCCGGAGTGGGTCCGCGGGCCGCGCATCGGAATCTCCAAGAACCAAGACGCAGCCTTACGCTTTTGGATTCCCTTCGACAAGACGGTGTCGCGACGCCGCGGTCTCCCCCGCTAGTTCTTATGTGAGGGGCATGGGGCGAACAGCACCCATGCCTCACGCAGCTATGCCAAGGCTGCTCGCACCAACTCTGCCGCTTGGGACGGGGTCTTTCCTACCTTTACACCGGCGGCCTCCAGTGCTGCCTTCTTTCCTTCTGCCGTACCGGAACCGCCCGAGACGATGGCACCGGCGTGGCCCATCGTCTTGCCTTCTGGTGCGGTAAATCCAGCGATGTAGGCAATGACCGGCTTCGTCACGTGGTCCTTGATATAAGCCGCAGCGTGCTCTTCTGCATCGCCGCCAATCTCACCGATCATGATGATTGCCTCGGTGTCCGGGTCATTCTGGAATGCCTCGATCGCAGAAATATGCGTCGTACCGATGATCGGGTCACCACCGATTCCCACGCACGTGCTAAAGCCGATGTCAGAGAGCTCGTACATCATCTGGTACGTCAACGTGCCCGACTTCGACACCAAGCCAATCTTTCCCGGGTTCGGAGCGGTCTCCGCCGGGATAATGCCCGCATTGGATTCACCCGGCGTGTACAGCCCTGGGCAATTGGGGCCGATGATGCGCGTCTTGGACTCTCGCCCCAACGCATAGAGCTCCGCAGTGTCCTTCACGGGGATTCCCTCGGTGATGATCACGACGAGCTCAATGCCAGCGCGGATCGCCTCCTCCGCCGCATCCTTGGTGAACTTTGCCGGCACGAAGATGACGGTGACGTTAGCGCCTGTCGCCTGCATAGCCTCGCGCACGCTGCCAAACACAGGGATCTCGCGCCCATCAATGTCCACGCGTTCGCCTGCCTTGCGCGGGTTGACGCCACCTACGATGTTGGACCCGGACGCCAGCATGCGGCGCGTGTGCTTCATGCCTTCCGAACCCGTCATGCCCTGCACAATGATCCGCGAGTCTTTGTTGAGAAAAATCGACATATCTACTCCTAGTTCGCCAGCTCAGCAGCCCTGCGGGCAGCAGCATCCATGGTTTCAACCTGCTCCAGTTTGGGCAGGTGTGCGTCATTAAGAATCGAGCGTCCCAGCTCGGCGTTGTTGCCGTCGAGGCGCACCACGAGCGGCTTGGGTTCGATCCCCTCAGAATCCAAAATCTTGTACGCCTGCACGATGCCCTTGGCAACCTCGTCGCAGGCGGTGATGCCACCGAAGACATTGACGAAGACAGATTTCACCTGCGGGTCACTGAGAATCACCTCAAGCCCGTTAGCCATCACTTCCGCATTGGCACCACCGCCGATATCCAGGAAGTTCGCGGGCTTCGGCTGCGATGCAAGGTCCTCACCGGCGTAGGCCACGACGTCGAGCGTTGACATCACCAAGCCAGCGCCGTTGCCGATGACACCCACCGAACCATCGAGCTTGACATAGTTCAATCCCATCTTCTGCGCCTTGAGCTCCAGCGGGTCTGTCGCACCGTGGTCTTGCAGGTCGCGGTGCTCGGGGTGGCGGAACTGCGCGTTATCATCCAGCGTGACCTTGCCATCGAGCGCAATAATTTCGCCGCTTGACGTCTTGACCAGCGGATTAACTTCCACCAGCGTGGCGTCTTCCTCGGTATAGACCGTGTAAAGCTTCTTGAACACGGGCACGAGCTTGGCGACGTCCCCCTCATCAAACCCCGCCTCATATGCCATGTCCCTAGCGAGGGTGTCCGTCATGCCGTCGAGCGGGGAGAAGCTTCGCTTAATCAGGGCATCTGGGCGCTCCTCGGCCAGCTTTTCAATCTCCACGCCACCTTCCTTGGAGAGCATGGCCAGGTAACGGCGCTTGGTGCGGTCGAGGAGGATCGAGAAGTAGTATTCCTCAGCGATGTCTGCGCCTTCTGCCACCATCACCTTGCGCACGGTGTGGCCCTTGATTTTCAGGCCCAGGATCTCGTTGGCCTTCTCCGCAGCTTCCGCGGGGCTGTGCGCTAGCTTGACTCCCCCGGCTTTGCCGCGCCCACCGGTTTTGATTTGTGCCTTGACCACAACCACCGGCGTGCCCAGCTTCGTGGCTGCTTCCTCAGCCTGCACGGCCGAGGTCGCAACAATGCCCTTCAGGGTGGGAACCCCATGAGCTTCAAAGAGGTCTCGAGCTTGGTACTCGTAGAGATCCACTTCTGCCTCCATCTTTGCAGTGAATAACTAGTTCTCCACAAGATTCACCAAAACAGAGACGTGATGCAAACCACTTAACATTCGCGCCTGCGCAGTGCTTCACAAAGTGCGCGGGCATGACGCAACGCCGCCCGTTGCAAGGCCACAGTATGCCAATAGCGAATTAACTGACTTCACTTTCGGGGGCACCCTAGACGGTAACCCTAGGCAACGCTGTCAATAATCGCGGCCAATTCCTTCGATGCGCTCTTCATGTCTTCCACGTCCTTCGCATCACCCATCGAGTGCCGGAACATGTAGTTAACCACTTCCGCATTACCCACGGTGGTCACGCAAAAGAACTGCCGCAGGTCCGCCTCCGGGTGCTTCGCGCAGGCAAAGTAGCGGCCACCCTCAGTGAAGTCGAGGTCCTCAAAAGGTTTGACCTCTTCGCCGTTCTCTCGCTCCTGACGCTGATAGTCCTCGGCAATGAACGAGCGCACGTCTCGCGCGGCCTGCTCATTGTCCTGTGGACAGGGGTCAGTTTCTTTCTCATCTAGATAGCTGGAACCGACCATAAACTGCAGCCCATCCGCCTGATAGAAGCGCCCCCAGCCATCAGGCTCACCCGCGTCATATGTGGGGTCGTGCGCCAGGCCAGCGAATTCCTCCGGCATCGCCTCCAACAGCGCCGGGACATCGAATTCAGTCGCGCACGTACCTTCCTCAGCTGGAGCGGCAGCGCTAACGCTTGATACAAACGGGCTTGCACTTTCGCTTTCCTCATGCGTGCTACCGCCTTCCGAGGAGCACGCCACCAACGCCAACGGCGCTAGTAGCACTATCGCAGCTCGCTTATACCAGTTCATCCGGGGCCCTTTCCTTGGCAGTTTTTCCGCAAGGCTACCCCGGCAATCAACCGGGCTACTGGTTAGCGGTAGCGTTCCCCGCAGACCACGTTTCCCAGTCCATGTTCCAATCCCCCAGGCCGTCGAGCGGGCTCAACACGCCACCGCCGGTGTTGGAAACCCTCACGATATCGCCGCGCTTGACCGTGTTTTGGAACCACTGAGCAGCCTCAGTAGTCACGTTGATGCAGCCGTGGGACTGGTTGTAACTGCCCATCGCACCCACAGCCCAGGGCGCCGCGTGGACATAGATTCCGGAGTAAGACATCTGGGTCGCCCACTGAACGTCGGTCTTATAACCGCCGGCGTCGAGAGCCAGGCCAAAGGTAGTCGAGTCCATAGTGAGGGACGGGTACTGGTCACCGATGATGTAGGCGCCATTCGGGGTGTCCCACTGGCCATCCCTGCCCATCGACACCGGAATGCGGCGCAGCACCTCGCCATTCTTGAACACCGACATCATCTTCGTGTTGTTATCGACCAGCGTGATGACGCGGTCACCGATAGTGAAGTTGGTGGAGGCATCCTCGCCGCCGTAAACACCGCCGCCAAGGTTGCGGCCATACAGGTCGACGTCGACAGTCACTTTCGTGCCCGGCTCCCAGTAGTTCTGCGGGCGCCAGCGCACCTCCTGGTTATTTACCCAGTAGAACGCCCCCTCAACGGCAGGCTCGGTCTTGACCGTGATGGCCTTCTCGGCCGCCTTGCGGTCGGTGACGTAGTTGCCGAAACGCACGCCGATAACCTGGCCCACTCCTACTTCGGAGTCCGGCAGCGGGCTCAACGCCACCTCAGACACCGCCGCGGCCTGCGGGGTAGTGAAGGTGATGGTCTTGTGGGTGCCATCCTTGTCTGTGGCATCGATGGTGTAGGTGCGGTTGTAGCCCAAAACTTCGGCACTCTTCCACGTGGTCGAATCACTCGACAGCTCGTCCTCCACCACTTTGCCAGCCTCGTTGGTCATCGTCACCGACTTCAGGCCCGCAGGAGAAGTGACCTCGACCGGTTCGGAAGGATCGACATCACTAGCACCGTCTTTGACAGAGAACTGTAGTTGCTTCGCCTTAGCGGCTGCCGACGCCGACGCATCCGCCGCCGCACTCACTTGGGCGTCTGCCTCAGAGTGGCTATCGGCCGGGCTGGAGTTCTCGACCCCGCCAATGGTGCAGGCGGTCAGAAGGGAGGCAGTCGCAATGAGACTCGAGAGAAGCACTGCGGGACGTGCAGAAGGGAATAGAGAGTGCACACAAACCCCTAGCTCATAAAAGGACAGACAAGGACAAGAGTGCACTAAGCCTAACTGCCTGCACGGCCTTCTCACTAGTTAGCGCCACCGCCCTTAACCGTTTCGTTACCGGTCTTCCCCACTCCCACATTCCACGCTTTCAAAGAAGAGAAAAGTAGCCGCTACCTAAGGAGCTCAAAAACCTTTATTCACCTGGCGATTTTACCTTTTCAGGAAGAGGGTGTTAAAGTTACATCTCGTTGCACGGCAGGCACTGAGGAAATCAGAGCCAGCTAGGTAAACACCAGCGCCATTAGCTCAATTGGCAGAGCAACTGACTCTTAATCAGTGGGTTCGGGGTTCGATTCCCTGATGGCGCACAGTTTAACCCCCTTCATCCTAGATGAAGGGGGTTTCTTCGTCCCTTAAGCCGACGACCGCGTTAAGGGGTTAAGGGGGTTAGGCCTTTAAGACCCGAAGACCTCCAAGCGCTGCGTCTTGGGCCGCCACCAGGCGGCATATTCGGCAGTGAATTCTTTATGCTCCGGCCCGGCAATCTCATCGAGGGCACGCATATAGTCAGGCACCAGCGTCCGAGGCAGGCGCAGCCCCACCGTCAGATGCGGGGTCCACCTTGGGCCGCGCCCCTCGGGGTTCGCGGCACTTATCTGGCGCGCCGCAATCTCTAGCTCATCGGTGGTCTCCAGAAGCCAGGCCACGGTCTGCTTGCTTTTCCTCCCGAATACCACCGTCCCGACGCGATGAAACAGCGCCGGCAGTAGCGGCGGCAACAGAGTGCGGGCCTTGTCGACGACTGCGGTCTCGAGCGCCGGCGCAAACGTTACCGTAATGTGCGGGCGCTGGTGCTGCACCGGAAAGCCACGCTGAGCCAGGGCAGCATAGACTTCCCGGATCGTGTCTTCATCCTCCGGGGTGAGGTACAGCAGGAGGTTCTCGGGCGAATTTCGGCTCACACGGCCCGAGTCTAACTAACCTCTCGCAGCGCCACGATGGGTTGCCCGCGGTGGTCCAGCACATCCGTCTCTACGCCGTAGACCTCGCGCAAGAGTTCCTCCGTGAGCACCTCCCCCGGCGCGCCGTGAGCGCGTCCCTTGCCGCCGTGAAGCACGACAAGCTGATCGCACATCCGGGCGGCCAGATTGATGTCATGAATCGCCACCAACGCGAGGCTGCCTTCCTCCCGAGCTTTTGCCCGCACGCGGCCCAAGACGAAGAGCTGGCGGTTGAGATCGAGGGCAGAAGTGGGCTCGTCGAGAAGCATGAGCCCAGGGGTCCCCACGAGCATCTGCGCCACGGCGACGAGCTGGCGCTGGCCTCCAGAGAGCTCATTGAGGTAGCGCTGCGCAATCTCATCGAGCCCCATGGAGTGCAGGACCTCGGCTGTGCGGGTGATTGGGTCCTCGCATGCTTCGCGCCGCGCCGCAATCAGCACCGCCTCAAACGCCCGCAGCGCCGCGGTGTGCGGCAGGCCCTGCGGCACGTAGCCAATGAGCTGGCGGCGCCGCTGCCCGCGCGGGGCTTGGCCGTCGACACGAAAATCAACCGTGCCACCCCGCGCGCGGTGCACGCCGGCGAGCGCCTTAATGGTGGTGGTCTTGCCAGACGCGTTCGGCCCCAGCAAGCCCACCACCTGCCCGCCGCGCAGCGTGGGGAGACTCAGCCCGTCTACCACCGTGCGCGAACCATAGCCGGCGGTCAGATCAGCTATGGTGAGTTCTACGTCCACAATGCCCTCCTCCGGGTCATGACGATGGCGATGAAGAACGGCACGCCCAATAGTGAGGTCACGATGCCAATGGGGATGGCCAGCCCGGGCTTAATGACGAGGCTCAGCGCATGGGCGGCACACATCACCGCCGCGCCCGCGGCCATGGATGCCGGCACGAAGTAGCGTTGGTCCTCCCCCACCAGCATGCGCGCGATGTGAGGGCCTACTAGGCCAATAAAGCCGATGATGCCAGCGAAGGCCACGGTGGTGGCCGCGACGAGTGAGACCACGACGAGCACGATCACGCGCAGACGGGAGGTGTTGACACCGAGGGCGGTGGCGCGGGCATCGCCAAGCCGCAGCGCCGTCAGCCGCCACGACAGCGCGCCCAGGATGGGCAGCGCCACTGCAAGCACGCCGGCTAGCACGGCGTTGGCCTGCCAGCTGGCGCGGGTGAGCGAGCCCATGGACCAGAAAACGATCTGCTGGAGAGCCTCGCTGGAAGAACGGTATTGAATGAGCGCCAGCATAGCCTGAAAGAAGAAGACGAGGCCGATGCCGAGCAGCACCATCGTCTCGGACTTCGCGCCGCGGATAACGGCGGCAACGACGATGATGGCCGTGGCGAGCGCCGCCGACAGCCACGCGATGAGCGCAAGGTTAAACTGCGGCTGGGCCAGGAGCTGCCACCGCAGAACGATGGCGCTGGCCCCGCCGAAAGCAGCCGCCGCGGAGATGCCGAGGGTAAAGGGCTCCGCCAGCGGATTATCCAGGATGGTCTGCATTTGCGCGCCAGCCAGTGACAGGCTGGCGCCGATAAGCAGCGCCATGACGGCCATAGGCAGGCGCAGGCTCCACAGGACTGTACGCGTTTGCTTGTCGACGCCTCCCGGATCCACCATCCCCCGCAGCACCTGCCCCGGGGTGAGGTCGATGGCACCAACGATCACGCTAAGGACGAATGCGGCGAGTGCTACGACGATAAGCCCGGCGACGATGGCGATACGGCGGCGGGTCACGCGGGAGTGCTCGCGTGCGAGGGCCTCCACGGGAAGCACCGCGGTTTCTGCGCGCGTGGTCCGTTCAGGGCTTGCCGAGCGCGCGGTTGAGGGGAGAATGCTCATGACTAGTTGGTACTGAAGAAGGTTCCGTCGCCGGGGACGGGCGAGTATTTCTCTTGGGCTTCTGCCCATTCTTGCTGCACGTTGACGTCTGCGTAATCCTCCGGGTGGAGCCACGCGGCGATCTGGAGGAGTGCTAGGTAGTTGAAGGGCGAGTTGTAGAACTGGTGCCACAGGCCGTGGAGGTTGTGCCCCTTGACGGCGGAGAGGTCCTCAAAACCAGGTTGGACGCCGGCCAACGTGGCAGCGCTGTCGTGGGCATCCTTATCGCTGATGCCATAGCCGACGGCAGCGAATCCGGTGTGCCCTTTTGCGTTATCAGCCTTGGCGGACCAGTCGCCGCCGGTAGCAATGATCATGTCGGGATCAGCATCGATGACCTTCTCCGGGGTCAGTGCGCCAGACTCGCCCTCGATGATGCCATCTGCCACGTTCTTTCCGCCGGCGACATTGACCAGTTCAGAAATGTTGGAGTCGTTCCACGAGCCGCAGCAATCTGAGATACCTGCTGCACGCCACACGAAGGTGGACGGCTTATCCTGCGCCTTCTTTGCGCGCTCAGTTACCAGGTCAACGTTCTTTTGCCAGTCTGCGATGAACTCCTCCGCGCGGTCCTCGTGGCCGAAGATATCGGCGAAGATTTCCATGGTGGGCACGGTGTTCTCCAAGGGCTTGGAACGGAAGTCTGTGACGGCATAGGTCAGGCCGGCCTGGTCCAGCTTGTCGGTGAGCCCGGCGGTCTGGGAGGCCTCATACTGATCCTTGGAGAGCACGATGAGGTCCGGGTCGAGGCTGATGAGCTCCTCCACGGTGACATCACCCTTGGTGAAGCCGCCGATTTCCGGCAGCTCGTTGACTTTGGGCGTGGTCTTTTCCAGCTCGCGGTAGTAGTCGGGCACATTCTGCTTCAGGTCCGATCCGATGGCCACGACCTTGTCCAGCGGGTCTTCCTTGTTGAGGATGCCGGTGGCAAAGACACTGCGGCCCTCTCCCAGGATGACGCGTTCCGGCGCGTGGTCCAGCTCCACCTGGCGGCCGGCAAGGTCTGTGAAACTCACAGCAGCAGTCCCGGCCTGCTCGCTGCCAGCACCGGCATTGTCGGCGGCACAGCCCGCCAGCGCGCCGGCCAGCGCCGCCACCATGGCGCACGCCCCTACTACTCGCCCGGTGCGTGGACGGGATGCCTGACCTGCAGGCGTCGATACGTGAAGCACAATTTCTCCTTCAAACTTTCGTCTTGCGGTCTGTCCGGAGGTTCATACTACACAGTCAGGTAAGGCTACCCAAAGCTGTCATAGGGTAGGCAATACTCTTTCTAATTTATGCGGAGCGTAAAAAGGCCCCACCCCAGGCATTCCCCAAGGCAGGGCCTCTCTGCGCGCAGTCGCGCCCACTGGCGCGCGCCCGCGCTAGCGACGCTCAGCGAGCAGGCGCTGCAGCTCCTTGATATCGGACTTACGGCGCTTGGAGCGGAAGACGGAAAAAGCGATGAGGCCTACGACGGCCGCGCCAACGCCGGCGAGCGCCATCTGCACATTGCGCTCCTGCAGCTTCTGGGTTGCCGCGCCCTTAGCATCCTCGACGAAGTTCTGCGGCTTGCTGCGATCAGCGAGCTCATCCAAGGTACTAGCCAGCTGACGGCGGGTGCGCTCGATGTCGCGCTGGATATCATCAATGTTGCGTGCCACGTGAATCTCCTGAATTTTGACTTCGTTCGGTGTTGTTGCGGTTAGCTTCTATCTAACCGTTGTGGTTCTAACGTGGACATTCTACATTGACCACCAGCTCCCCTGCAGAGTTGGCCAAGTTTTGTCTCAGCTGTGCTGCGGCGAGCGAACTGAGATTCACCAAAGAGTCCTAAGGGAGAGCACGGTAGGCTATACACCATGACTGAAGCACAACGACTGTCCGTGGGTGACAAAGCCCCCGCTTTTTCCCTCAGCGATGATGCCGGCAACACCGTAAGCCTGAGCGACTATGCCGGCCAGCGCGTCGTGGTTTACTTCTACCCGCGCGCCAACACCCCTGGCTGCACGAAGGAAGCCTGCGACTTCCGCGATAGCCTAGAGCAGCTCAATGGCATGAACATCGCCGTGGTGGGCATCTCCCCCGACAAGCCCGAGGCCTTGGCTAAGTTCCGTGAGGACCACGAGCTGAACTTCCCGCTGCTCTCTGACCCCGATAAGGAGGTCATGACTGCGTACGGCGCTTTCGGCGAGAAGAAGAACTACGGCAAGATCGTCCAGGGTGTTATCCGCTCTACCTTCCTCGTCGAGGAAGACGGCACGATCGGCCAGGCCATGTACAACGTCAAGGCCACTGGCCACGTCGCCCGCGTGCTCAAGGGGCTCAACTAAACCGTGGAATCTAGCTCGAAGTCACCGGAGATTCTGGTCCCGAGGCGTCGCCCAGCGCAGGCACGCAGCCGGGCCAAGTATGACCGGATTTTGTCCTGCGCGCGTCAGGCGCTCGTGGACTATGGCTTTGAGTCTTTTACCTTCGACGAGGTCTCGCGCCGCGCGGAAGTACCGATCGGCACGCTATATCAGTATTTTGCCAACAAGTACGTACTGATCTGCGAGCTCGACCGCCAAGACACCGCCGCAATGCAGGCGGAGGTTGAGCGTTTTTCCCAACGCGTGCCGGCCCTGCAGTGGCCGGACTTTCTCGAGGAATTCATTGACCGCATGGCTCGCGTCTGGCGCGAGGACCCTTCGCGCCGCGCGGTGTGGCACGCCGTGCAGTCCACGCCAGCTACCCGCGCCACGGCCGCTGATACCGAGCTCAGCCTGCTCAAGCCCATCGCGGAAATCATCGAGCCTCTTGCACAGGGCATGGACGCCGACGCCCGAGTGGAGATCGCCGCCTTCCTCGTCCACACCGTGGTGTCCTTGCTCAACTACAGCACCATGCGCTCCGAGGAGAGCTTCGATGGCGTGGTGGAAGAGATTAAGCGCATGCTCATCGCCTACCTCTTCGCCATCGCGACCAGCGCCTAGGTCATGGCGTGGGTTATGGCGTGTGCCGCGAAAGGTGCACGGTAGCGGTGGCGTAGTCACCATCGTGGCTGATCGACAACGCCGTAGAAAAATCCCCCAGGGATTCCCGCGCGAGCCGGGCAATCTCCCCGCGCAGTTCAACTGCCACGCGCCCCCACGCATCCGGGCGGACCTCAATCTCGGCCCAGTCCACGGCCTCCTCCGCCAGGACCGGCGGGCGCCCGTAGAGCGCTTGCGACCACGCCTTGATGAAGGCCTCCTTCGCTGCCCAGCGCCCCGCGAAGTGCTGCGCGCGGGCAGCACCGATTAGCCCACGAGCCTGCGCCACGCGCAGCTCGGAGGCGCTGAAGACCCGCGCAAAACGTGTACCGGGAAGCGCCAATTGCTGGGCAAAGGACGGAATGTGCACCAAGTCGGTGCCCACGCTCACGCCACTCATAGTCATGCAGACCAGCTTAGTTGCGCCAACCGTGGTTTAGCGCGCCAGCTCCTGCTTGAGCTCCTCCAATTCGTCGCCGCCGGCCATCCACTGGGTCAGCTCCGGCAGCGTGACCTCCTCCTTGGAAGCGTCGAGAGACATCTGCCCCACCGTGAGCACGATGAAGTGATCGCCCACGAGGTAGGCGTGTTGCGGGTTGTGCGTAATAAACACCACGCCCATGCCGCGTTCGCGGGCGGCGTCGATAAAGCGCAGCACCATGCCTGATTGCTTCACGCCGAGCGCGGCGGTGGGCTCATCCAGGATGATGTAGCGCGCGCCGAAGTAGATGGCGCGGGCAATGGCGACCACCTGGCGCTGGCCGCCGGAGAGAGCTGAGAGTTCCACGGAGACGTCGCCAAGCTCAATGCCCATCTCGGCCAGCTGGTCATGCGTAATCCGCTTCATTTCTTCTTCACGCAAGCTCCCCAGCGCCCCGGTGAGCTCCTGACCCAAGAAAAAGTTGCGCCACACCGACAGCGAAGGCACCAGCGCCAAATCCTGGTACACGGTAGCTATACCAGCATCGAGGGAATCGCGCGGGCTGGTGAAATTCACCTCTTCCCCATCGACGGTGATGGTGCCGCCGGTGGGCTGGTTGAGGCCGGCGAGGATCTTGATCAGCGTGGATTTGCCCGCGCCATTATCACCCAGAACGCAGGTCACTGCGCCTTCCTTGACGCGGAGGTTGATACCGCGCAGGGCGTGGAAGTTGCCGAAGGTTTGGGAAATATCGTGCAGCTCAATCATGGTTATCGCTTCCTCGTAAAGTTGGCCACCGAGGTGTTCGTGAGCACAGCAAAGAGCAGCATCGCGCCGAGGAAGAACTTGAACCAGTCGGGGTTCCAGCCGGCGTACACGATGCCCTGGTTGGTCATGCCGAAAATAAGCGCGCCGATGGCGGTGCCCACCGCGGTACCGCGCCCACCGGTCATGGAGCAGCCTCCAATGACCGCAGCGATGATGTAGAGGAACTCGTTACCAATGCCTTGGCCGGCCTGGATGGAGTCGAAGGCAAAAAGGGTATGCATGCCCACGAACCACGCTGCAAATCCGACGAGCATGAACAGCGCCACCTTGACGCGGCGCACGGGAACGCCGACGGCGCGGGCGGCTTCATCGTCGCCACCAACGGCGAAGATCCAATTTCCCCAGCGCGTCTTGTAGAGCACCCACGAGGCAATAGCGACGAAGAGGATCCACCAGATGACGGTAGCGCGGATGCTCAAGCTGCCGATGTGGATAGTGCCGGCAAAAATGACGCGAGCAGAGCCGAAGCCCTCCATGTCCGAGATAATCGGGGTTGCTACCTGGCCGGTGACCAGCTTGGTAATCGCCAGGTTGAGACCCTGCAGCATGAGGAAGGCCGCCAGGGTGATGAGGAAGGAGTCAATCTTGGTGCGCACCACAAGGAAGCCGTTGAGCGCACCGATGGTCAGTGCGGTGATGAGGGACAGCCCCACGCCCACCCACGAGTTTAGGTGGAAGTTGTAGTTGAGCATGGTGGCCACGAGCGCCGCGGAGGTCACCGCCACGCCCGAGGACAAATCAAACTCGTTACCAATCATGAGCAGGCCCACCGCCAGGGCCACGATACCCAGCGTGGAACTGGCGTAGAGCACCGTGGAGAAGGCCTCCACCGAGCGGAAGGCGGGCGCCACAATCATAAAGAGGACGAAGATGACCACAGCACCGAGCAGGCTGGCCAACTCTGGGCGGCGGATGAGGCGCGCGAAACCGCTGCGACGGGTCAGGCGCGTATCGGCGGGGCTAGATAGAGCCTCGTCTGATGCAGTAGCGGTTTCGCTCATCGCAGACCTGCCTTAGCGGATTCGGAGATGATGTCCACGTTGGTGGAATCCACGAAGGAGGGACCGGTGTACACGGGGCGGCCGCCGCCCATCGTGGAACCGTTGCGGTGCGCCAACCACAGCGAGTCGACGGCGAGGTAGCCCTGCATATAAGGCTGCTGATCGACGGCCCACTCTATGCGGTTGTCCGCGATGGCGTCGACAAGCTCGGCGTTGGTGTCGAAAGTGGAGACCTTGGCCTGGGAGGAGGCGTCGGCAACCGCGTCGGCGGAGCGCATGGCCACGGAGGCCTGCAGCGCCATGATCCAATCGATGGAAGGATCCTGGCTCAGCTTCGCGTTAATGGTGGACTGCGCGGAGGTCAGATCCTTGCCGTTGACGTAGAGGATCTCCACCTTGCCGTTGTCCAGGCCGTCCTTCACGCCGGCGCAGCGCGACTCCTGTGAAGAGTTGCCCTGCTCGTGGATGACGCACAGAACGTGCTTGGCGCCATCGTCCTTGAGGCGCTCACCGGCCTTGGTACCGGCCACCTTTTCCTCTTGGCCGAAGAAGGCGCTCATTCCATACTTCTGATAATCATCCATGCCGGCGTTAAGCCCCACGGTGGGGATGCCGGCATCCGCGGCCTTCTTGGCTACCGGCCCGATCGCCGCAGAGTTGGGCATGGTTACGGCAATGCCGTCCACACCGGAGTCAATGGCGGACTGCACCAAGTTAGCCTGGTTGGGCGCTTCCGGGTCGGAGGAGTAGCGCAGCTCGATGTTGTCCTTGCGGGCGGCATCCTCCGCACCTTTGCGCACGAGGTCCCAGTACGTATCTCCCGGCGCGCCGTGGGAAATCATGGCGACGACAAGACGCTCAGTGTCGACGCCACCGGCTAGCTCGCCGTCCGCTTCGGGGCGGGGCGCACCACCGGTGGCGGAGCAGGCGGCAAGAAGGGTGGCAGCGGCTACCGAAATAAGGCCTAGTAGTGGCTTCTTAGCTTTATTCACCCTTGCATGGTGCCCCAGATTGGGGGACTTCTCCAACCCGTCTGACCTGCTTCTTTATCGTTCCAGAGGGTGCACGCTGGGGATACTCTAGCGCCCGCTACCCCCGTTGTGTTGTGTTTCCTCCCTCCGGATCCAGGGTGCCTCCGCGCAAGCGCGCGGACTCGCTCAGCAACGCTGCGGCCTCTCTTTCGGTCACCTCGGTAGCTGGGCCCGAGCCGAGGTTGCGGTTCACCGGCCTCTCGTACAGCGCTGCTCCACCTCGCATGGCATCTTCTAGGCGCCGCAGACCACGCCGCTCGCGATCGGTAGCGGCTGCCCGCCAGGCTTCGGCCACGCCCCCACCCTGCTCCCGAGCCAACGCAGCAAAGAAAGCACCCGGGTGGACCAGCGCGATGAGGGCGGAAACATGCCCGAAGCCCAGGGAGGTCACCAGGCCCGCCTTCGGCGGGGTGCGGCGAAGGTCCAACGGCTGGCGCAGCCACAGCAGGTGCGAGTGACGGCGCAGCACGGGATCGACGCAATCAAGCGAACGATTCGGCGGGAGAATTCCGCTGCGCAGCACCTGGGACAGCCCCACCAGCTGGAAGGCGGCGGCACCGCCCTTGGCGTGCCCGGTCAGGCTCTTCTGCGAAACCACATAGAGCGGGTTGCCGGGGCTGCGGCCGAGTGCGGCGGCGATGCGCTCGTGCAGGTCCGATTCGTTGGGGTCGTTGGCGTTGGTGGACGTATCGTGCTTCGACACCACCGCAATATCGTCCGCGCCCACGCCGAGGGCCTCCAGCGAGCGGGCCAGGCGGGAATTCGTGCCGCCCCGCGCCGCCGAGAGTGCACCCAGGCCCGGCGCGGGGATGGAGGTGTGCGCGCCGTCGGCGAAGGACTCGGCAAAGCCCACCACGCCAAGGACGGGCAGCCCCATCTGTGCCGCAAAGCTTCCCCGTGCAAGCAGGATGGTTCCGCCGCCTTCGGATTCCACGAAGCCAGCGCGGCGGCGGTCATTAGCACGGGAGAAGAAGCGGTGTTCAATCCCCTTCGACATCATCTCGGCGCTATCGGCGGTGGCCGCCATGTCACCAAAGCCGGTAATGCCCTCGATGGACAGGGCGTCGACGCCGCCGGCCACCACGAAATCGGCCTTGTGCAGGCGCAGCTTGTCGACGCCCTCCTCTACCGACACCGCCGCCGTGGCACAGGCGGCCACCGGGTGCACCATTTGGCCATAGCCGCCGACATAGGACTGCATCACGTGCGCGGCAATGACGTTGGGCAGCGCTTCCTGGAGGATGTCGTTGGGGCGCGGCTGGGCCAAGAGCTTATCGACGTACAGCGAGCGCAACGCCCCCTGGCCCGCCATGCCGGTACCCTGGGTGGAGCTCACGCGCGCCGGGTGGACATGGGCCAAGAGCTCGGCCGGGCTAAAGCCTGCGGAGAGGAAGGCATCCACGGTGCACACCAGGTTCCATAGGGCAAGGCGGTCGAGGTTATCCACCATGTCCGCGGGAATGCCGTAGACCTGCGGGTCGAAGCCCTGCGGTATCTGGCCGCCCACAAAGCGGGTCATGGCCACGCGCCGCGGAACCCGCACCGACGAGCCTGCGGGCCGGGTGACCTGCCATTCAACCTCACCAGTCGGATCAGTGACGCGACGCAGTGTGGCGCCCTCGCAACTATCGACGAAGCTCCGCGCTGTCGCCTCATCCCCCACGGTGAAGCTCAGCGGCTTCTCCAAGTAGATGGTGGTCAGCTCGGGCGCGAGGTTATCCACCATGGGCAGGTGCGGGCCGAAGTCATCGTGGAAGCGGCGCACACCAATCCCGGCGAGGACCTCGTCGTGGAAGCGCTCGTAGACGTCTTCCTCCGCTAACTCCTCCCCTTCGACTGTCAGCCATCCGGCCGTGCGCTCATCCCAGCTGATGAGCCCGCGGCTCCACGCCAGCTCCAGCACGCCAGCCGCAGAGAGCTCTCCGCCGACCTCCACCTCAAAGCGCGTGCGCGAGGAGCCCAGCGGACCGAGCTCGCCGGCACCGACGATGACCACCATGTCCTCGAGGGACTGCGTCACCCCGCTGAAGTCGGGGCTGGTCCACTCTGCAGGCCTCAGCACATTCGGCAGGGCCTTCGCCGTTCGCGGAGCCTTCTCTTCGCCCGATCTAGCAGCTGCGCTCGATGCATCTGCATCCTCTGACTGTGAATCCCGGGCAAGCGCGGCTAGGTCTAGCTCGGCCTCGGCCAGCCCGCCAGTGAGGTCCACGCTCAGCGGCGCCTGTGCTGCTTCGGCGCGGATGTCGGAAGAGGCGGTGGCGTCGAGAAGCAGCACCGCCATCTCCTTCGCTGAGAAGGTCCGCACGCCGCGGGCCTCTACCTGCTCCACCAGCGGATCGTTGCCGCCCATCAGGCCGGTGCCGCGCACCCAGCCGATGTGGGCGTGCACCAGCGAGGTCCGCGCGCCCCACGTGGACTGCTCTGCGGACCAGCGGTTAACCAAGGCATCGAGGGCCGCCTTGGCCTCGCCGTAGGCGCCATCGCCGCCGAAGCGCCCACGGTTGGGCGAGCCCGGAAGCACCGCGTGCAGCCGGTGGCCCACGTGTGTATCCGCGCCTACGCCAGACAGCGACGCGATGAGCTTTTCTACCGACCACAGCAGCAGACGCATCTGGGACTCCGCCCCTGCCCCGGCATCTGCGAGGGTGCCCGCTACGCGCGGCGCGGCGAAAGGGAAGAGGAGATCCGGCACGTAAGCCGGCTTCAGTTGCACGGACTCACCACCCACGGTGGCGGTGCGCTCTGCGGCAATCCATTCAGCGAGCGCATCCACGTCCGCGAAGGAATTGAGGTTTGCTGGAACCACCCACAGGGCCGCCGCACCGACGGCACGGTTGCGGTAGAGCTCCTTATAAAACTCCAGGCGCTCGTGGTTTAGCTGGGAGGTCGTCGCGATGACGGTTGCGCCCTCCGCGAGCAGCTCGCCGATGAGCTCGGCGGCAATCGAGCCCGGCGAGCCACCCGTCACCACGGCTACCTGGTCAGCGAAGAGCAACCCGTCGGCCGGGGTGCGGGCATCGCGGGCTAAGTCTTCGTAGCCGAAGTGCTCGGCCAGGAGCGCAACCTCCTCGCCGGCGCCCAGCACGTCCAGCTTGGGCTCTGTTTCCCCGGCGGCCGCCGCGCGGGCGATGTCCTCGCGGGCGCTGGCCCAGCGGTCATCGAGAAGCACTGCCTTGCGAGCATCAAAAGCGGGGGCGACGCGCTGCTGCCAGTCGGGGCCCAGCTCCGCGGCAACGAGTTGCTCCAGCTCCGTGTGCGCGGCGCTGTCCCCCTGCTCAGTCGGGGTGGCTTCACGTCCCAGGGCAGCGAGTGCGGCGCGGGCGGAGTCCTTCAGTGCCGTTTCAAGGCGCTCGGTATAGGCGCGCACCGCCTCTGGGTCTACGGTCTCGTGTGGTGTTGCTGCTGCGGCCTTCTGCAGCGAGACTCCTTCGCGCTCACCGGCGGCGCGCACGGCGGCGTCGATCAGCGCGTCGAGCTCAGCCACCGAGGTCACGCCGGTCATGGGTAAGCTAGCCAAGTTCCCGCCGCGCAGCGACGAGCCCTCACGCGTGCCCAGGACCATCTGCACGGTCGCGCGATCGGCCCAGCCCGGGCCCAATCCCCAGGTACTGCTCACGCGTTCGGCCACGTAGCTCGGCTTCTTGCCCGCCGGCCCCGTGAGCCGGGTGAGCGCCTGCGCGACATGCTCCGCGAGGACCTCCCCAAACGTTGCGTAGCCCGGCGCGCGCTGCGCCACGGTCTCCGCCAGCTGCGGGAGAGGCGCATCCGCGGCATTCTCGATGGCGCTGACGCCGAACTCCACGCCGAGGTCAACGAGCAACTGGTTGCGGCGGGAGGATACGCCTTCCACGAGGGTTTCGATGGAATCGGTCGCCGCCATCTGGTCAGGCCGGACCTTGGTCCACAGCCCAATGAGCATCTCCAGGGCCTGGTGCACGCTCAGCGGGAGGTCATCGACGGCGGCCGGCGCTTCCTCACGTGGTGCCTGCACGGTTTCTTCATGGTGTGTGGTGTGCGTTAACTGCTGCGGCTCAGATACTTCCGGTTCCGCTTCGGTGGTCTCCGGCTGTCCAGCCACCTGCGCTGCTGGCTCGGGTGCCGTCTCGGCGTCGTCGGCAAAGACCCGCCCGCGGTCGCGCTCGTAGTTGAGCACCTCGATGTCGGTGCTGCCCGCGTGCTGGGGCAGGCGCAGGGTTTGGCCCAGCATGTTGGTCAGCGTCGGCGCGCTGCCAACGCCGACCTCAATGAAACGCTCCACGCCGAGCTGCCCGAGGATCAGGTCCTGGGTCTCTATCCAACGCACCGGGGAGGCAAACTGCCAAGCCAAAAGCTCGATGAGCAGGGTTCGTCCCAAGCGCGCCGGGCTCGCCATGGCACCATCGAAGTCCGCCAGGATCTCCGCGATGGGCTCCGAGTCCACCACCGCGGCGATGGATTCCACGAACTCGCGGCTTAGCGCGAAGGGCCGTGCCACGAGGTTTGGAATATAGCGCCCCACCAGCGCCTCAAGGTTGACCTCCCGAGGGATGAGGGCGTTAAGGTGCGCGCGGAAATCTGCCACGCCGCCCACTAAGCGGGAGGAATGGAAGGGCACGTCGATACCCGGGATGGGGATGACGGCGCGCTGCCCGGGGGCGCGGTGCTCGGCGTCGCTCGCCAGCGCATCCAGGCCCGTCTTCGTGCCGGCGACCGCGTATTGGCGCCCGGCGATGTTGTGGTTGACCACCTCGAGGAACTCGCCGGTCTCTGCGGCCACACGGGCGACATGGGCGAAGGCCTCGCCCGCGCTCATCCCCATCTTGTGCGGGCGCAGCGCCGCCAAACCGTAGAGGGACTGACCCGCGGAATCGCGCTCGACCAGACGGTGCATGGTCAGCCCGCGAACATAAACGATGTCCAGGACCGCCTCCAAGGACAGGGCCTCGGCATAGGCGGCCAGGGCGTTGTACTCGCCCACCGAGTGTCCAGCGAAGAAGGCACAACTTTCAAGGACCTCGGATTCTTTAAGCGCTGCAATCTGTGCGCAGCCCAGTGTGGCCATGGCCACCTGCGTGAACTGCGTCAGGTAGAGCACGCCGTCCGGGTGCGTGAAGGTCTCACCATCCACCACCACGGTGTCGGGGTTGTGGCGGACAATCTCCAGAATGGAAAAGCCCAAGCTCTGCCGCGTGTGCTTGTCCGCGCGCTCCCACACCGCGCGCGCCGCTGCGGATTCCGCATAGTCCTTCATCCCCATCCCCGGGGACTGGATGCCCTGGCCGGGGAAGGCATAGAAGGTAGTGGGGCTGCTCATCGTCGCTCGCGCCTGCAGCACCGGAACGCCCTGGCTGGTGGCGGTCACGCTGCGGATCTCGCCGTAGCCGCTGCGCTTGTCGACACCCACCCGTTCCACCTCGAACTCCACCTCACTGCCCGGCAGCGCGGGCGCAAGCCAGGTAGCGGACCACTCGAGAACGCGAGCGCCGTCGAAAGCCGCGGCTGCTTGCGCCAGCGCCGAGGTCCACATGCCGTGGACGATGGGGCCTTCACGGTGCCCCGCCAGTGCCGCCGCGTTCGATGACAAGTGGATGGGGTTCCTATCCCCTGTCACCACGGCAAAGGGCCGCAATTCTTCCGGTGCCACTGCGGTGGTGCGGTAGCGGAAGGAGCGCGGCGTCTCCCGGAAGGACGGCTCTGCTGTCTCTGTCCCGTTTTCTTGTGCACCATTAGTTGTGACGCGCGCGAGCTCGAGCGGGGCATCGCCGCGCCGCCCGGTAATAAGGAAGCGCTCGTGCAACTGCGCAAATTCGCGCTCGCCGCCGCCTACCGCGGCGGCGACAGCAACGCTCACGTCGATGAGGCGCCCCGAGGGCGTATCGCGAACGTCTTTCAGTGCTGCGGTGTAGTTCAGTGCCAAGGGCTCGCAGCCCAGGGCGACGCTGCTGCGAAGCAGCTCCCAGGTGTCTGACTTGAGGCTCAGCGAATGCTCAAGGTGGACGAGGCCAAGGAAGCCCTCCACCACCGGTTCCCCCGACTCAGTGTGGGCACTGGCCAGGACGGCGAAGAGTGCCGGCCAGGCGGGGCCGACGAGAACATCGGGCGAGACATCAGGGCTCATTTCCCCGCTCGTCACCGCACCATACTGGGCAATGTCGGTGGCGCTGAGGTGAGCGCTGATTGTTGCGATCCCGGAATCAACCTCAGGTAGGTCACCGCCGAGGGCCTGGCGCAGCAGATCCCGCATGGCGGATTCAGCATCCTCGACCTTAACGAGTGGTGAGGCACCCGGAACGCGCGGCGGAGTGATGCGAACGCGCAGCTCAGCTCCGGAGTGAAAAGGAACGGTCAACCACATGGTGCCGTCGACCGCAGTGTCCAGCTCGGCCCCATCAAGTCCAAGACGCAGGGGGTTGGGCTGCTCGCGCCCCGCCCAATTTAGGCCCGGGGCTCGGCGGATGAGCTCTTCATTACTTAAGACAGGCTCCTCGCTGGAGTCGTCGAGAAGCGCAAGCGCCGCCTGCTCGAAGCGGCCTAGTATCTGTGCCACCGGTTCGTTGGCCTGCTCGATTCCCTCAACAGCCGCCGTGCCGGGGATGATGCAGACCTCATCGGCCTCGTAGTGCTCATCGTGCGCCTGCCACAAGGTGTCGCGGCGCCAGCGGCGGCGTACCTCGGAATCGATAACCGGCACAAAGTTTGCGGGTTTGCCCGGACCGTCCACGAGTTGAATGAACCACGCGGCATCGGTCGGGTGCAGCTCGGCGTCACCGTAGAGTCCGGTTAGCTGAGCAATTGCCTCAACTGGGTTTTCGCGGTCAACCTCAACGCACAGCGCAATCTCGCCGTGATCGGTCGGGTGCAGACGGGCTTCGGCGCGAGCCACCATGCGCGTGAATCGGCTCAACCAGGATTCATCGACCCAGCCGTCCCGGTAGGACAGCTCGAGGTAGCGCTGCAGCCACTCGGAATAGGACATCTCATCGAGGTCGCCGAGGTAGGGCTTGCACGTGCGCCCGATAGCCCCAATGATTTCCGCGCAGCGTGCCTCCACGGCCGCGGCATCGCCGGCCACCTCATCGAGGAGGCGCCCGGCGCGGGCAAAGGAATTGTCTATCTCATGAATGTCCGCGCCCAGGTCCGAGCGGCCCGACACAACATCCCTACTGTGCGCGGCAACGAGCGCCTGTTTTACCGACTCGGATGCGGTGGATTCCTTCGCCGCCATGACAGCGGTGCCCACCATGATGGCATCGACTGGCGCCGCGGGCAGACCGAAGCGCTGCGCCCACGTACCCATCAGGTACTCTGCACCGCGCGCTGGGGTACCAATTCCCCCACCAACAGCGAGGAGAATATTGTCGCGCTCACGGATCCGCGCGTAAGTAGCAACGAGGACGTCATCGAGACCTTCTAAGGAGTGGTGGCCACCGGCCGCGCTGCCTTCCAGCTGCATGATGAGGGTGGTCTCAGTGAGAGCATCGGCGATACAGAGTACCTCCTCCACCTGCGCCGAAGTTCCCGGTTTGAAGGCGACCCACGGGATGTTCGCGGCGTGGAGCTTCTCCACCAGCTCTTTGGCCTCCTCCACAGGCGGAATGCCAGCGGAAATCACCACGCCGTTGATGGGTGCTCCTGCTGCGCGTGCTCGCAGAATCGAGTTCGGCCCCTCGATCTGGCGACGCCACTGGGAAGCCGCAAGGTACAGTGCGTTGAACTGGACGTTCACCCCGGGCTGCAGCAGCCGGCCCAGGTTGTGCAGGTTCTCCTGCAGGATGTCATCGGTGTGCTGTCCTCCGCCGGCCAGCTCCGCCCAGTGCCCGGCATTGGCGGCTGCGGCGACGATGCCTGGTTCCACAGTGGTGGGGGTCATCCCGGGGAGCATGACTGGTGAGTAGCCGGTGGCTCGCGTAAAGGCAGTCACTAGGCGCCCGTTTGCAATGCGCGGGGCCCACTCGGACCACGCGCGGGGCAGAGCCGGTGCGCGACCCGGTTCCGCGAGCTGAGCCAGTCCTTCCGCCGTCCCCACGGCAAGCGTGCCCACGCCGCGTCCAGCAACAATGTCCCGCGTCAACGGCTCCACCCCGCGGGAAGGCCCCACTTCTAATATCCAGCGAGCCCCGGCTTCGAGCGCCGAGTCAATGCGCTCGGTCCAGTCCACGTAATCCGTGAGCACGGCCCGCGCGAGCTGCGCGGAGATTTCTAGGTCAAAGCCGATTCGCTCCGCCCAGCTTTCCACCTGCTCCACCGCAAACTGCATAGTGGGATGGTGGAACGCTGCTGAAACCTCAAGGTCGGTGACAGCGATGGCGGCTGACTCCCCTTCCCTCCCTTCCTTGAGGTCCGAGCTCTCCTGCAGCGTGGTCTTCACTCGGGCGAGCTCAGCCGGTGTTCCAACGATGACGAAGCGCCCACGGCCGTTGTCGAGCCCGATGTGTGCTCCGACTTCGCGCAGTTGCTGTCTCGTCGCGCCCGTCACCGCCGCCATGGGCGCGCCCTGCGGGGTGCGTATAAGCCCAGCGCTGCGCGCGGTAGTCGTCATGGCTGCACCGATGAGGTGTGCCAGCGCCAGGGCCTCCGCTGGTCTCATGCGCTTCTCCACCACCGCTGCGGCGAGTACGCCTTGGGAGTGACCAATGCTGGTGACGGCGTCGTCGAGTTCTACTCCGTGCGCGCGCAAGCATTCGAGTACGGCCAGCTGAGCGGTGAGAATGCCGGGGGTGGAGAGTGCGGCGTCGCCCAGCGCATGTGCCCTCCCTGACTCCTCGTCCGCCCACACCAGTGGCGCAAACCCGTGCGGAGTGGCAGCCAGGAGTTCCTCCTCCAGCGGGGCAAGGAGTCCCTCAGCTTCCGCGAGGTACTCCGTTATTTGTGGTCGGATGCCGGAAGCGAGGGCACTGCGCAGCGTCGGCAGCCAGGCATAGCCTTGCCCGGAGAAAGAGAGTGCGAAGGGCTCGGCGTCTAGGCGCGACGCCAAAGACTGGATGACGCGAAAATCAGACACCTGCGCTACTCCCCCAAAGTGCGCGCAACAAGCTGCGCGGCCTCATCGAGGGAAGGATGCGATGTCGGCTCCGGCATACCGCAAAAGACCTGGCAGGCGTGATCCGGGATGACCTCCGCCGAGCGCGTAAGGCCGCGCTCGGCGAGGTAGTCGTCAAAGAACATATCGATACTCATACCGTGTGCCGATTCTACCTACTAGGATCAATGCGTCATGGCCTCTCGTACCCCGTTCTTCATCGCCGCGCTGCTCAACGCCGCGGTGGCTGTGCTCGTGGCGATCGGCCTGCTCCTTCCCTCCCCGGCTGCTCCCCCAGCGGCGGGGCCGAGTGCTTCCACAACAACAGCGGCGCCCACACAAGAAGCCCCCACAGAAGAACACTCCGACGAAGCCACGCCCCCGCCAGACATTGCGCCGGGCATAGCCGAAGCGCTCGCCGCCCTAGATTCTCTGAAGGTCAAGGGCCGCGCTCCCATGACCGACTATGAGCGTGAGGAATTCGGCCAGGCTTGGTCCGATGACGTCTCGGTGGAGTTTGGCCACAACGGCTGCGATACCCGCAACGATATCCTCCGCAGGGACTTGGATCCGGAGAGCCTCGTGCTCAAGGAAGGCACCCACGACTGTGTGGCGCTCGCCGGCACCTTGCATGATCCTTATTCGGGCCAGGACATTGAGTTTCAGCGCGGGGTGCAGACCTCGAGTGCAGTGCAGATCGATCACGTTGTGGCGCTGGCCGACGCCTGGCAGAAAGGCGCCCAGCAATGGTCACCCGAGAAGCGCCGCAACTTTGCCAATGATCCCCGCAATCTCCTTGCCGTCGATGGTCCTCTCAACCAGCAGAAAGGCGCTGGCGATGCCGCCACGTGGCTGCCGCCCAACAAAGGTTTTCGCTGTGAGTATGCGCGTCGCATCGTCGAGGTAAAAGCAGTCTATGAAATCTGGGTCACGGAGGCAGAAAAAGATGCGCTAAGCCGGCTCCTGCATGCTTGCTGAGCGTTCCTTACCCCTTATCTATTCAGCACAATCCCCCTGCACACTACCCCCAAACTATGCGCATATTATTCACTCCCACCCAGGCAATCAGGCACGATTTGTGAGCCCAAAGAAGCTTTCAGTCCCTGCACCGACACTCCCCTGCTTGCAGATTTCTATAGGCCAATTAATATGTAATTAATACAAAGCTTTCACACGCGGGGAGTACCCCCATGAAACAAAAACAATCATTATTCCTCTCCTGTCTCACATTTCTTTTAATATGTGACACAGCACCTAGCCTGAGGTCTAGGTCACATGAGTGCCGTTAACTCTTATCGGCCGCCATACTCACCGAATCTGCCGAGACAAACCCTGCGAAGGAATAGTGATGTTCAAGTACATCATCAAGAAGACCGCCAGCTGGCTGGTAGTCATCTTCCTCGCGACTAATATCGCGTATCTCCTGGCCGCAACCTTCCTTGATCCCCGATCAAATTATGTCGGCCGCAACCCACCACTCGAGCCGGAAGAAATCGGCCGCATCCTCACTCCGCTCGGACTCAATCCTGAGACCCCGCTTATTGAGCGCTGGTGGGGCTGGCTCTCTAACATTCTCTTCCACTGGGACTGGGGTACCTCCCCTCTCGGCGACCCGGTCAGCGCGCAAATCGCTCACCGCGCGCTCGTCTCGGCGCAGCTGCTGCTCGTCGCCACAATCCTCTCCGTCATCATCGGCGTTGGCCTCGGTGTCTACACCGCTTCCCGCCAATACAAAGCGGCTGACCGCTTCTGGCAGGGTGTTTCCATCATCACGATGAACACCCACGTGGTCGTCGCCTCCATTCTGGTTGTTGCCGGTGGCCTGTGGATCAACCGCGTCACCGGCCACCGCGTGGTTTATGTGACGGGCGCGTCCAGCCTCGGCGTCGAGGGCTTCTTCCCCAAACTTCTGGATATGGCGCAGCACCTCATCCTGCCGTCCATTTCCCTCATCATCATCAGTTACGCCGGGTATCACATGATGCAGCGCACCTTGCTGCTGGATAACCTGAACGCCGATTATGTGCGCACCGCCCGCGCCAAGGGCCTGACCCGTGCGCAGGCTATTCGCAAGCACGCCCTGCGCACCTCCATCATCCCGGTTGCGACCTCCGTGGCCTTCTCCGTTCCCGGTATCTTCACCGGCGCCATCATGACGGAAACCATCTTCGCGTGGAAGGGAATGGGCCAGTACTTCATCGAAACCATCAGCCGCAACGATGTCAACGGCACCACCGCCGTCGCCGCCTTCGGCGCCGTCATGATTGCCTTCTCCGCAATCTTGGCTGACCTCGTCGTCGTAGCCCTCGATCCGCGAGTAAGGGTGAGCTAAATGTCTCCAGAAAAGAAATCCACGTCGCCGCGCTCGGCAGCACGTCAGCCGCAACGCCACCGCCGCAACGATCTCGCTATCGACACCGCCGCGGACAACCTTGGCGTGCGCCCGCATACCGCCACTGCTGACTTTTCACCGCAGACCGAACCCAGCGCACAGTCCGCACTTGGTTCCGGCGTCGATGTCGATGACGCACAGCGCAAGCAGTTCTCCAGCAACGAGTTCCGCGGCACCTCAAAGCTCAAGCTGTACGTTCGCCGCTTCTTCCGCAACAAGTTCGCGGCCGTCGGCCTCGTCATCTTCGTGTTGCTCACCCTGCTGGCCATCTTTGGCAGCCTGCTGACCCCCTGGGGTTTCGATGAGCCGGACTTCTTCAACCTGTCCACCGGACCTTCCTCCGAGCACTGGTTCGGCACGACCGATTCCGGTAACGACCTCTTCGCGCAAACCGTCCACGGCCTGGGCCGCTCGCTCATCATTGCGCTTATCGTGTCGATAGCATCCACGGTGTTGTCCGCTTTCATCGGCGCGGCCGCGGCCATGTACGGAGGCGCGGTGGAAAAGGTCATCCTGGCCGTCATCCACTTCCTGCTGGCAATCCCGACCTTCCTGCTCATCGCTCTGGTGGTCTCCGATTCCGGCGGTGACTGGAAGCTGCTCATCGTGGTGCTCATCGTCTTCGGCTGGATGTACCCGGCGCGTGTCATCTGGGCCATGGCGCTCAGCGTGCGCGAGAACGACTACGTCCGCGCCGCGGACTACATGGGTGTTTCGCGCCTGCGCACCATCTTCCGCCACGTAGTGCCCAACATCGGTTCGCTGCTCATCATCCAAGCGGCCCTGGGCGTGGTGTCCACCATCATGTCGGAGACCGCGCTGTCCTTCTTGGGCTTGGGCGTGAAGCTTCCCGACGTCTCCCTGGGCACCCTCCTGGCCGGCGGCGCCAACGCCGTCGAGGCTTCACCCTGGCTCTTCTACTTCCCTGCAGGCATCCTCACGCTGCTGACCGTCTCCATGGCGTTCATCGCCGACGGTCTGCGCGACGCCATTGACCCCAACTCGAACTCTGGAGGCCGAGCATGACCCCGCAGAATACTGCGCATAACGCCAACGCCGTCCCGGCCAGCCGCGCTACCGATCCCGCCGCGTCCGCCGACCCGGTTCTGTCCGTACGTAATCTGTCCGTCACCTTCCCCTCGGAGGCCGGCTCCGTCCACGCCGTACGTGGCGTTGACTTCGACCTTATGCCGGGCCGCACCCTGGCCATTGTGGGCGAGTCCGGCTCCGGTAAGTCCGTCACCTCAATGGCGGTTATGGGTCTGCTGCCGGATTACGCCAAGGTGGAAGGCTCCGTGGTCTATGCCGGCACCGAGCTCATCGGCAAGTCCGACAAGGAGATGTCGAAGATCCGCGGCAAGGACATCGCCATGATCTTCCAGGACCCGCTCTCCTCCCTGACCCCGGTGTTCTCCATCGGCGACCAGCTCATCGAAGCCATCCAGACCCACCGCGATGTCTCCACGAAGGAGGCGGAGAAGGAGGCCATTCGCCTGCTCGAACTCGTCGGCATTCCGGAGGCGGACAAGCGCGTGAAGTCCTTCCCGCACGAGTTCTCCGGTGGTATGCGTCAGCGCGTGGTCATCGCCATCGCCATGGCGAATAACCCGCGCGTCATCATCGCCGACGAGCCCACCACGGCCCTCGACGTCACCATCCAGGCTCAGATCCTGGAGGTCCTCAAGGTGGCGCAGCGCGAAACCGGCGCCGCGGTCATCATGATTACCCACGACATGGGTGTCGTGGCCGGCACAGCCGACGACGTCCTCGTCATGTACGCCGGTCGCCCGGTGGAGCTGGGCGATGTCGACACCATCTTCAACAACCCCAAGATGCCCTACACCGTGGGTCTTCTCGGGTCGACGCCGCGCGTCGACAAGGCCACCGATGAGCCGCTGACCCCCATAGCGGGTACCCCGCCGCGGCTGATTGAGGTCGCCGCCGAGTGCCCCTTCGCCGACCGTTGCCCAGTGGTGATGGACGAGTGCCGCACCATGGAGCCGGAGCTGCGTGAGCTTGGCGACGGCCCCGGCCACTACGCCTCCTGCCTACGCTCCGATGAAATTGAGGACGGCACGATTGGCGGCGAGCGCATGTACCCACTACCGAAGATTTCCGCCGATACCTTGGGCGATACGCCCTACGACCAGCGCCCCGTCACCTTGGAGGTCAAGAACCTGGTCAAGGACTTCCCGCTCATCAAGGGAGCGATTCTCAAGCGCCGCGTCGGCACCGTCCATGCGGTCAAGAACGTCAGCTTCGACGTGCACCAGGGCGAGTGCTTCGCCATCGTGGGTGAGTCCGGTTCCGGCAAGACCACCACCCTGCTGGAGATCATGGACCTCAACCCTCCAGAGGGCTCCACCATCGTGGTCAACGGCACCAACACCTCCGGCTTGAGTGCGTCGGCACGCCGCAAGCTGCGCAAGGACATCCAGATCGTCTTCCAGGATCCAATGAGCTCGCTCAACCCGCGCATGACCATCCGTGAGATCATCGCTGAGCCGCTGGAATCGCTGGGGTACGAGGGGGACGTCGGCCAGCGCGTGGGTGAGCTGATGAAACTCGTCGGCCTCGAATCCCACCAGGTGGACCGCTTCCCCGGACACTTCTCTGGCGGACAGCGCCAGCGCATCGGCCTGGCCCGCGCGCTCGCCACCAACCCCTCCATCGTGGTGCTCGACGAGCCCGTCTCCGCCCTCGACGTCTCCATCCAGGCCGGCATCATCAACCTGCTGCACGACCTGAAGAACCGCCTCGGTATTTCCCTGGTGTTCGTCGCCCACGACCTCTCCGTGGTGCGCCACCTTTCTGACAAGGTCGCCGTGATGTACAAGGGCGACTTCGTGGAATACGGCCCCACGGACGAGGTCTTCGACAACCCCAAACACGCCTATACCCGCGCGCTGCTCTCCGCCATCCCGGTGCCGGATCCAGCCGTGGAACGTGACCGGGTGCGCGAGATTTACCAGCCCGCCGAAACCCCGGCTTAGCAAGACTTATAACTAAATACTCCCCGTCTCCATGTTTCCTCTCGAAAGGACACAAAAATGAACATGAAGCTCCGCAGGACCGCCCTCGCAGTGGTCACCGCCTCTGCCCTCATTCTCACCGGCTGCGCCTCCGACGGCGGCTCCGGCAGCTCCGATGGCTCCAAGGACTCCAGCAACTCCGCAGCCGGCGAGAAGCTGGACGTCAAGCTGGACGGTTCCTACAACGCCAAGGACCGCTCCGAGCTCAAGCAGGGCGGCGAGCTGCGCCTGGCCATCACCGAGATCTCCCAGCAGCAGAACCCCTTCCAGGCCGACGGTACCCGCTACACCAGCGACGTCTGGAAGTTCTACAACCCGCAGATCGGTCTTTTCGACGGATCCGGCGAGTTCCACGTCAACAATGACTACATCACGGACGTCAAGGACGAGGAGAAGGACGGCAAGACCGTCGTCACCTACACCATCCACGAGAAGGCCCAGTACAACGACGGCACCCCGATTGACTGGAAGGCCTTCGAGAACACCTGGAAGTTCAACAACGGTGAGGACGAGGAGGCTAACGTCTCCTCCACCGATGGCTACGAGCTCATCGAGTCCGTCGAGCCAGGTGAGAACGACAAGCAGGCCGTCATCACCTTCAAGCAGGCATACCCCTGGTGGCAGGGTCTGTTCAACATCCTGCTCCCGCCGCAAATTGACTCCGCCAAGAAGTTCAACGAAGCCTACCTCGGTGAGGTCCACCCAGAGTGGGGCGCGGGCCCGTTCAAGGTTGAAAACGTTGACTTCCAGAGCGGCAGCGCTACCTTCGTCCCGAACGAGAAGTGGTGGGGCGATAAGCCTTTCCTGGACAAGGTGACCTACCGTCAGATGGAGGATCAGGCCTCCATCAACGCGTTCAAGGCCGGCGAGATTGACGCCACCGGCGTGGGCAACAAGGAGCGCCTGGCTGCAGTCAAGGACATGCAGGGCATTGAGATCCGCACCGCCATGGCCCCGTCCAACTCGCTCATCGTTCTCAACTCCAAGAACGAGATTCTTTCCGATGCCAAGGTCCGCGAGGCCATCATGACCGGTATCGACCGCTCCACGCTGTCCGGCATCCGCTTCAACGGCCTCAACGGCTACACCGAGGAGTTGCCGGGATCCTTCAACCTGTACCAGACCCAGGAGGGCTACGAGGACAACTTCGGGTCTGTGGTGAAGTTCGATGCCGAGAAGGCTAAGTCCCTGCTCGACGAGGCCGGCTGGAAGGAAGGCGGCGACGGCATCCGCGAGAAGGACGGCAAGAAGCTGTCCATGCGCTACACGCTGTTGGGTGATTCTTCCATCAGCAAGGCCCTGGCCACCGCCACCCAGAAGATGATGAAGGACATCGGCGTGGACCTGAAGGTGGAGGAGCGCCCGTCCGCGGACTTCTCCAAGATCACCTCCTCCTATGACTTTGATGTCTTCCCCATGGGCTTCTCCTCCGGCGATCCGTTCGGTGTGGCCTACTTCGGCCAGATTTACCGCTCCGGCTCCCAGCTCAACCGCTCCGGCACGGGTACCCCGGAGATGGACAAGAAGATCGACGAGCTATCCCAGATCGCCGATCCAAACGAGCAGATCAAGGAAGCCAACAAGCTGGAGAAGGAAGCACTGGGTCAGTTCGGCATCATGCCGATTTACAACGGCCCGGCCATGGTGGCTACCAGCCCGGACATCGCGAACTTCGGTGCCAACTCCTTCGCCGTCATCGAGGTGGAGAACATCGGCTACACCAAGTAAGTAGCGCGCTAGGCACCGCGTCTTATTATTCGCAGTGCCTAGCCACTCCATACGCCGTGTAGGGCAACGACAAGAGGGCCTTCCCAAACTGGGGGAAGGCCCTCTTTGTGTGTTTTAACTGTGTTTAGTTGTCCTTGTTGAGCTGGTTGCGCAGCTGGTCAAAGTAGTCGCGCGCGCTCTGCGGCTGGTTGTTGCCCTGCGGCGGGGCCGGGAAGCCGGAGAACTGACCAAAGCCCTGGCCCTGCTGTGCGTTCTGCACCTGCTCTTGTGCCTGTTGCTGGGCGCGCTGCGCCTGCTCCATCAGCTCAGCATCGCGGCGGGCACGCTCATCGCGCTCGCGGCGCTCCTGCTCCTCACGGCGGCGACGCTCAGCAGCGGCGTTCTCGCGGCTGTGCTTTGCTTCGCCGGCCGGCACCTTCGGCTTCGGAGCTTCGTTAATAGCGTTGGTGGACAGCAAAGTATCGCGCATACCGCCGAAGAGATCCTGCATGCCGCCCGGGTTAGACGGCATGTACAGCACGTTGGTGTGGGCGCGGTCGGCCACATCCACCATGGCGTCGAGGTACTGGGAGACCAGCATGAGGGTCTCGGGGTTCTCCTGCACGCCGGCAGCACGCAGCAGCTCATACTGCTGGGCAATACCTTCGACGATCTCCTTACGTTGGTCAGCCACACCGCGACCCTGCAGCTTCTTAGCCTCGGCCGCACCCTCGGCTTCCTTGACCACGCGGATCTTCTCGGCCTCCGCCTGGGCTACGGCTGCCTCGCGCTCACGCTGCGCCGCGTTAATGGAGTTCATGGACTCGCGCACGCGGGCATCCGGGCGAATATCGGTGACCAGGGTATTGACGAAGTTCCAGCCGTAGGCGGCCATGTTATCGCGCAGGGACATCGCCACGTTGCGGGCGATGGTGTCCTTGGAAGAGAAGGAATCATCCAGATTCATGTTTGCCACGGAGGAACGGACATTGTCCTGCACGTAGGCCACGATCTGCTGCTCGTGGTTGGACAGGGTGTAGAAGGCCTGGCGCTCGCTGCCCTGGACTACCTCATACTGCACGGCAACGGGGATCTGAACGAAGACGTTGTCCTTGGTCTTGGTTTCCACCATGACATCGAGCTGACGGATTTGCAGGCTGATCTTGGCGCGCACGCGGTCGACGTAGGGCAGCTTGAAGTGCAAGCCCGCGTGAGCAACGTTCACGAACTTACCCATCCGCTCAATGATGGCGGCTTCCTTCGTCCGGACGATGAAGAAACCGTCGAAGGCGGTGGCAATAATAAGTAGGAGAATCACGCCAATGACGATGAGACCGGCCATAGGCTTATCCTTTCTGCTCGATTTAGATTTTCCTAACCAGTGTGCCACACGGTGACCACCACCACATCCCGAAGGAGATCACTCCCCGAGCTCACTCGGAGCCTTTAATGCTCGTCAGCCGCTCGGAAGAGCTCACCCAAAATCCCCGCGCCGTCCTCACTAATCCCGTTGTGCTGGAAGCGGTTGGTCACCACTGGGCGCAGGTCGCGGTAGGTCTCCCCTGTAGCCAGGGAATCCTCGAAGGGCACGAAGATATCGTCGAGGTAGATGGCGGCGGAGGCGGTCACGGGGGCGTCGGCAAGCGCAGCGGCGTCATACGGAGAGCTTGCCCACTCGTGGGCGGCGAGCTCCTCGGCGGCCTGCTTGAAGGGGCGCAGCGCCGGATCCTCATCGAATTGCCAGGGGAAGATGTGCTCACCAGTGAGATAGGTACCGTCCTCGGCAAACTCGGGGAATTCCTCGCGCACGCGGTGAGCAGCCCAGCCGGTGACGGCCTGGCCGCCGACGCCGCCGTAGATAGATTCATGGATGGCCGCATACAGCGGGCCAGCCTGGAAGCTCACGCGCTGCCCCACGTCGTTGAGGAAGTCCGAACGCAAGCGCTTTTCGCCGTTCACCGTCCGGAAAGGCTCCTCCAGCAGGTAGCCCAAAGAATCGAAGCCAGTGCCGCGGCCCAGCTCAATTCCGATGGTGCGGAAGCGGCGCGACGACAGGCGCTCCCCTGTCGGCAGCAGCTCCTCCGAGTTGTCTAGGTGGTGGAGGATTTCCTCGATGCGCGCTTGTGCCCACGGGAACTGGGCATAGAAGCGTTCGTGGCGCACCTTGAGCTTGGCAAAAGTCGTACGGTAGAGATCATCAGCGCCCTTGGTCAGGGTGGGCAGTCCACCAGTGAGGAAGGCACGCCCAATGGAATCAGGGAACATCGAGACATAGGCGGTGATGATGAAGCCGCCGAAGGATTGGCCGAAGAGATCCCAGGATTCCTCGCCGAGGTGCTCGCGCAGGCGCTCGGCATCGCGCACGATATTTTCTTGCCGCAGCTGCGCCAGACGCGCAGCGCTGCGATCCTCAGCCGGGCTGAGCTCGTCAATGCGGTGGCTGCGCCCGGTGCCGCGCTGGTCCATGAGGATCCAGCGGTAGCGCTCCAAGCCCTTCCCGATGAGTCCGGAAGCACCCGTCGGCCGCGGCGCCGGGAAGCCCGGCCCGCCCTGGTTATAGAGCAGCGCCGGATAATTCTCACCGCCGGGCGGGATGATTTCCCGGGCGTAGAGCTCGAACTCCCCCGCGGCGGGATTGTCATAGTCCCAGGGGACGGTGATGGTGTGTTCCTTGATGGTGTGGCCGAAGCGTTTCATGCTTCTAGTAGACCACGAAACCTTCCTTGCGGAACACCTCGCGGATAGCTTCGACGTCTTCCGGCTTCGGCGGCTTCGTATCCTCCAAGGTGTAGGGGTAGCCCAGCTCGTGCCACTTATCCGCGCCCATGTTGTGGAAGGGCAGCACCTCGATGCGCTCAATGTTGCTCTTCCAGCGGGAGACAATGCGCGCAACGTTGGCGACGTTCTCTGGGGAGTCGGTAAGCCCCGGCACCACCACGAAGCGAATCCACACCGGTTTGCCGATGGCATTGAGGCGATCCCCAAAGTCGATCGTCGGCTGCAATTCACGCCGGGTGACCTTTTTATAGGTCTCCTCGTCACCGGACTTGACGTCCAGCAGCACCAAATCGATATTGTCCAGGTCTTCATCACGCAGGCGCGCGCCGAGGTAGCCCGAGGTATCGATCGTGGTGTGGATGCCTGCATCGTGGACTTCCTTGAGCAGGCGCCGCGCGAAGGCGATCTGGAAGAGTGGCTCACCACCAGAGATGGTCAGCCCACCCCCGGAAGCCTTGAAGACGGGCTTATAACGCTTGACGCGCTTAACCACGTCTTCGATGCGCTCCAAGGTGCCGACCTTCATCTCCATGGTGTCTGGATTGTGGCAGTACTGGCAGCGCAACGGGCACCCGGACATGAACATGGTCATGCGTGTTCCGGGCCCATCCACAGCCGTCACCAGCTCCCAGGAGTGCACGAGTGCGACGTCGCCGGAGCGGCGAGCCTGCATCAACTCCGAGCGGGTGTAGCCGTCGAGGTCATTGTCCGTTCCTAAACCGGCGGCGGCGCCGCGCACCTTTTCCCCTTCTTCCGGAGAAAGACGCACGACGCCGGTAATGCCATCTGCCATTTAGGAGCCCTGGTGGAAGGTACGGGAGATGACGTCGAGCTGCTGCTCGCGGGTGAGCTTCACAAAGTTCACCGCGTAGCCAGAAACGCGAACCGTGAGGTTCGGGTACTTCTCCGGGTGCTCAACGGCGTCCTCCAGGGTGGACTTGTCCAGGACGTTGATGTTGGCGTGGTAGAGGCCCGAGTCCATGTTGTTGGCGGTGCGGTTGGCCTTCATGGTGGCGAGGCGCTCGTCAAAAGTTGGGGTTGCCATGATGTGTTCTCCTTAGGAAGTGGTGTGGACGTGGTCTATTCAGAATCCATGATGAAGCCGGCATCAAGGACGCCCACCAGGTTGGTGATGCGCTCCTCCGGGGTGCGGCCCAATCCGGATGGGGTGATGGTGTTGGTCAGCGAGATGCCATCGAGGGCATCCTTGTAATCCAACTTGCCCACCGACAGCATGGAGGCGACCATGCCGTGGTTATCCGCGCCGTTCTCCGGATTAGCGCCCGGGGCGAACGGGGTACCTGCCTCGTGGCCGGACGGGAAGGAACCAGTTGCCTTGCCGTAGACCACGTTGGAAGTAATGGTCAGCACCGACTGGGTCGGAATGGCGTTGCGGTACATCGGGATGGCCTTAATCTTCGCCATGACGGTGTGGACGATGGTAGCGGCGATGTCATCGGCGCGGTCATCATCGTTGCCGTAGAAGGGGAAGTCACCTTCCGTCTTGTAGTCCACGATGAGGCCGGTCTCATCGCGCACCGGGTAGACCTTGGCGTACTTAATGGCGGAAAGCGAGTCAGCCACGATGGACAGGCCGGCGATACCGCAGCCCATGGAGCGCACGATATCGGAATCGTGCAGCGCCATCTCAATGGACTCGTAAGCGTACTTGTCGTGGCAGTAGTGGATGATGTTCAGGGCCTCAACGTAGGTGCCCACAACCCAATCCAGCATCTCCTCGTACTTCTGCCAGACCTCATCGAAGTCGAGCGGTCCATCGCCCTTGATGGGCTCGTAACCGTCAACCACCTGCTTGCCGCTGACCTCGTCGCGGCCGCCGTTGATGGCGTAGAGCAGGGCCTTGGCGGCGTTCACGCGGGCACCGAAGAACTGCATTTGCTTGCCGACGGCCATCGGGGACACGCAGCACGCAATCGCGGCGTCATCGCCCCACTGGTCACGAATCTGCTTATCGGACTCGTACTGGATGGAGGAGGTCTCAATCGAGATGTGGGCGCAGAACTCCTTGTAGCCCGCCGGCAGCTGCGGATCCCAGAAGATGGTGATGTTTGGCTCCGGGGACGGGCCCAGGTTGATCAGTGTCTGCAGCAGACGGAAGGAAGTCTTGGTCACCATGTGGCGGCCATCGTCGCCAAAGCCGGCATCGGACCAGGTTGCCCAGTACGGGTCACCGGAGAAGATCTGGTCATAGTCCTCGGTGCGCAGGAAACGGACGATGCGCAGCTTGAGCACCAGCTGGTCGATGATTTCTTGGGCGTCTTCCTCGGTGATGATGCCCGCGTTCAGGTCGCGCTCGAAGTAGCAGTCGAAGAATGCGGAGAGGCGGCCGATGGACATGGCGGCGCCGTCCTGGGACTTAATGGAGGCCAGGTAGCCAAAGTAGGTCCACTGCACTGCCTCGTGGGCGGTCTTCGCGGGCTTCGAGATATCGAAGCCATAAGACTCAGCCATGACCTTGAGCTTCTTCAGGGCCTTGATCTGCTCGGCGTGCTCCTCGCGGTAGCGTGCCCAGTGCTCGGAGAAGCCGAGGTCCCCCACCGCATGCTTGGATGCTTCCTTCTCAGCAATGAGGAAGTCCACGCCGTAGAGGGCCACGCGGCGGTAGTCGCCGATGATGCGGCCGCGGCCATAGGCATCCGGCAGGCCGGTGATGATGTGGGAGGAACGCGCTGCGCGGATGCGCGGGGTGTAGATATCGAAGACTGCATCGTTGTGGGTCTTGCGGTAGCGCGTGAAGATCTTCTCGATCTCCGGATCGGTCTCCTTGCCGGCTTCCTTAATGGCCTGCTTGACCATGCGCCATCCGCCGTTGGGCATCATGGCGCGCTTAAGCGGAGTATCCGTCTGCAGGCCGACGATGACATCATCATCCTCGGAGATATACCCAGCCGGGAAAGCATCGATATCACTCGGGGTGTGAGTATCCACATCGAAGATGCGCTTCTGGCGCTCGACGGAGAGATAGTTCTTCTCCAAATGATCCCACACGCGCTGCGTCTTCTCGGTGGGCCCAGCGAGGAAGGAGGAGTCCCCGTCATAAGGGGTGTAGTTGCGCTGGATAAAATCACGAACGTCAATGTTTTCAGTCCACGGGCCGGGTTCAAACCCCTTCCATGCCTCGAACTGCACAGACTGTTCCGTTGCGGTGGTCACTATATTGACTCCCTTCATAGTTCACACGACGCGTAACACTTAGTCGCAGAAGGGCTGTGGGTGACTTCGGCTCACGGGCAATTCGGTCAACACGTATCGTCACCGAACCCCTCTCTGTAGCCCATAGTAGGGGGACAAACGCATAACCTCACATCGGCAAATGCGTTCCCCGCGCCACCGAACGGGCTGGTTTTAGCACCACACAGGTCAGCTCTCTCATAGGTAACGACCGTACGGTTGGATGCGGGGGTAAATCACCCCCTGACGTGGCCTTTCCCACACCTTCCAGGTCACTTCTTGGCCCGTGTCCCCGCCGCCCTCTATTGTTATGCGCAGTATCCTCGTCTCGCCCTTCAGCAAGGAGCTCTTTGCGTGTCTGACACCGCCGCTACAGCTAGCCCTGCCACTCCCCCAACACACCCCGTTGATGTTGTTCCGCCTGCGCCCAAGTTAGCGGCGCTAGGTCTGCAGCATGTCCTCGCTTTCTACGCTGGCGCGGTCATCGTGCCGCTGCTCATCGCCGGTTCTTTGGGCCTTGATGAGGCCACCACGATTCACCTCATCAACGCTGACCTGTTGACCTGTGGTCTGGCGACGTTGATCCAAGCGGTGGGCGTCGGCAAGCACATCGGCGTCCGCCTTCCCATCATCCAGGGTGTGACCACCACGGCGGTCAGCCCCATCATTGCCATCGGCATGAGCGCTGGTGACCAGCCGCTGCCCACGATTTATGGCGCAATTATTGCTGCCGGTATCTTTACCTTCTTCGCCGCGCCGGTCTTCGGACGCGTGCTCAAGTACTTCCCGCCGATTGTCACCGGCACCGTGCTTTTGGTCATGGGTACGTCGCTGCTGGCGGTTTCTGCCAATGACTTCGTTAATTACGCGGACGGGGTCCCGGCCGCACGCGATCTGCTCTATGGCTTCGGCACGCTCACCATCATTATCATCGTGCAGCGTTTCTTCCGCGGCTTCCTGGGCACGCTGTCTGTGCTGCTTGGTTTGGTCATCGGTACTGGCGTGGCCTTCGTGCTGGGCGATACGTCCTTTGACGGCGTGCGTGAGGCCGATGCCATCGGTATGACTACCCCCTTCTACTTCGGTATGCCGAAGTTCGACATCATGGCGATTCTCTCCCTCATCATCGTCATGATCATCACCATGGTGGAAACCACCGGCGATGTCTTCGCTACCGGTGAGATTGTGAAGAAGCGCATCAAGCGCGATGACGTGGTGCGCGCCATTCGCGCCGATGGCCTCTCCACCACCCTGGGCGGCGTGATGAACTCCTTCCCCTACACCTGCTTCGCGCAAAACGTCGGCTTGGTTCGCCTCACCGGCGTGAAGTCCCGCTGGGTGGCTGTATCGGCAGCCGGTTTCATGATCATCCTGGGCCTGCTGCCCAAGGCCGCAGCGATCGTTGCGGCTATCCCCTCCCCGGTGCTCGGCGGCGCCTCCCTCGCATTGTTTGCCAACGTTGCGTGGGCTGGCCTGCAGACCATCGCGAAGGAAGACATTAGTGATGGCCGCAACGCGGCCATCGTCACCACCGCGCTGGGGCTGGCCATGCTCGTCACGTTCAAACCGGACGTGGCCACCGCCTTCCCGGAGTGGGCGCAGATTTTCGTCTCCTCCGGAATGTCGATCGGCGCTATCACCGCGATCCTGCTCAACTTGCTCTTCTTCCACGTCGGCTCGCAGTCTGGCGATGATGTCAGCCGCCTCGACGGCGCCGGCGTCTCGCTCAAGGAGCTCAACGAGATGAACCGCGATGGCTTCGTCAGTGCGCTGCGCCCGCTCTTCAACAACGAAACCTGGCCGCTCGAAGCCGCCTGGGAGCTGCGCCCCTTCCAGGATGTCAGCCAGCTGCGCGAAGCAATCCAGGTCACGGTCCTCACCGCCCCGGGCGAGCAGCGTCGTGCCCTGATCCACGACTACCCGGCGATGGATGAGCTACTGCTTGCCGATTCCGACACGGTCGCCACCATCTCCGCCGACCGCGGTTCCTTGGCCTTGGATGACCTCGATGACGTGCAGACGCAGCAGCTTATCGACGTCTCACAGGCCTACCGCGAGCGCTTCGACATGCCGTTCGTGGCATACCTGGACACCAATGACTCGGCCGATCGCGTGATCGATGCGGGCGTGCGCCGCTTGTCCAACTCGGATGAGCTGGAGCAGCGCGTGGTCTTGAGCGAAATCATCGAGATTGCCAATGACCGCTTCGATATCCTCCTTGCGGACGCTAACCCGGTGCGAGCTTACTGGGACCGCAAGTTCACGGAGGTGGAATGAACATAGTTCATTCCACGTACGGGGGACACTCGACGTGAGGACTAGCTGAACTCCATGGTGACCTGGGCCTCGGGGTCAACGCCACGGATGATGCCCTCATAGAAATTGCGAGCTTGGTCCTGCAGGAGCTCGCGGTTGTCGTCGATGTCCTCGCGCTTCTTATCGGCGCTGAGGACATCCGACACTGTAGATGCGGCGTCGATCGGCTGGGTGGTCCAGCTGAGCACGCCGTTGTTTTCCACGGCGGTCTTAAACTCTTCATCGGAATGCCCAATGAAGATGAAGTCCGGGATGTGGACAGTGTAGGCATGCTCGCCGGTCTCAGTGACGCGAACGTCCTTGCCTTCGATACCGAGCTTGGCTTTATAGGAATACTGCACAAATTGTGTTCGGCTAGTCCACGGAACCTTCACGCCTAAGACCTGACCCACGGAAGATTTCTCCGCCAGCCCCTGGATACCCAGGCTGAGCAAGACCACCTGCTCTTCGCGCTGGACAGCCTTAACGACCTGCGTGTTGGTTGACTGCACCGGCGCGGTATAAACCTCGTGCGGCTGGCGTACGGCATACACACCCAAGCCAGCGCAAGCGAGTGAAAGAAGCACCACAATCGCGATAAGTGTGGTGCTCAGTTTGCGGCTCGTCATACCTACCTACAGCTGGAACTGCTCAACAACTTCAGTGCGGCGCTTGTGCTCCATCCAGAAGGACAGGAATGGAACAACACCGGCAAGCGCCGTGGTGAAAAGCTTGCTTACCGGCCACATGGCACGCGGACCAAGGACCAGGATGGACACGAGGTAGACCATGTAGGCCACGCCATGCGCTTGGGCGATGAGCGTAGCCCAGGATGGCATCTCCATCCCCACGCCGTATTGCAGGATCATGCGCGCGACGAGAATGAGAAGGAAAATACCGGTGATAGTGGCGGCAATGGAAAAGAACTTCAGCGGGCCACGGATACGCGCCTGACGGTCAGGATGGACAGCGTTGTTGACTGAGTTGCTCATTAATACTCCTCTTCAGTGCCGCGACGGCGGCGCTGCTTGTTCATAGCGTTGAAGGTGTCCACATCAATCTGCGGGCGAGGCGGTAGGAAATCTTCGTCGATTTTAGTCGCGGTGTGCTCCTTGGCCGCGCGCACGCTCTCTGCCTCATACTGAGCAGGCTCTTCTCCCCGTTCGAGGGCTTCGTTCTCGGCATCGATTCGCTCATTCTCGTAGCGCATGGCAGTGCGGTAAGCGTACACAACAAATACCGCGAACAGCGGCCATTGGAAGGCGTATCCCAAGTTCTGGAAGGTTCCCGAACCGGAGCGGAACCGCGTCCATTGCCAATAAGCAAGGAACAAAAAGAGCACGACGAAGAGCACGATGATGACGATGTGCCACCATCGAACCTTCATCCGCTTTTTCGGTGCTGGGTTGGTGCTCACTCTCAACAGCCTACCCACCACGCCCAGAAAAGTGGATTTCCGTCTATGGCCTGCCGCCCTGTAGGCTAGTGACCGTTGCGCAGAGCAAAGAGTGCTCCGCAGTGACTAAACCCGCGCCCGTGGCGGAATTGGCAGACGCGCTAGATTTAGGTTCTAGTGTCTTACGACGTGTGAGTTCAAGTCTCACCGGGCGCACATATTCAGACCCCGCACGGTTTCCGTGCGGGGTCTTGTCGTCACAGCGCCCGGCAAGCCAGCCCAGCTCGCGGATGCCGGGCTTGCGGATGCCGGGCTTGCGGTAATGGTTTGGCGGATACTTAGGCTTGGCCGGCGAGGGCTGCTAGGGGTTCGCGCAGCTGCGCCAGCGCGCGCCCGCGGTGCGAGACTGCGTTCTTCTCCTCTGGAGACATCTGCGCGGCGGAACGGGTTTCGCCCTCGGGCTGGAAGAGAGGATCGTAGCCAAAACCATTTTCTCCCTGTGGGGTGCTAAGCAAGGAGCCTGGCCAACGGCCTTCCACCACATGTTCCTGCCCATCCGGGGTCACCAGCGCGCAGACCGACACGAAGGCGGCCGCGCGGCGCTCGGCGGGCACGTGTGACATCTGCCCCAGCAGCAGGCGGTTATTGGCTTCATCGTCGCCGTGGCCGCCCGACCACCGGGCAGAGAGCACGCCCGGCATGCCGTTGAGTTCTTCCACCGCGAGGCCGGAATCATCCGCAATCGTTGCCAAACCGGTGTGCTGCACCCCGGCGCGCGCCTTGATCAGCGCGTTATCGGCAAAGGTGCGGCCATCCTCCACAGGCTCCGGGTAGGTCTCCACCGCAGACAGCGGGAGCAGCTCGATGCCCTCAATGCCGGCATCAGCGAGAATCTTCTCCAGCTCCTTGAGCTTCTTGGCATTATTCGAAGCGACGAGGAGCTTTACCATCCGAGGGCCGCCTTTTGAGCGTCGATAAGCTGGGTGCAGCCGGCTTGGGCCACGTCCAACATGTCATTGAGCTCCGCGCGGCCGAACAGGCCGTGCTCACCGGTACCCTGAATCTCGACGAAGTCTCCGCCCTCCTGCATCACCACGTTGAGATCAACCTCCGCGCGAGAGTCCTCCTCATAGGGCAGGTCGAGGCACACGTGACCATCGATGATGCCAACGGAGACAGCGGCGATCGGATCCAGCAGCGGCTCGCCCGGGACGACGCCCTCCTCCTTGAGATAGGCAATCGCATCAGCCAGCGCCACATACGCGCCGGTAATCGACGCCGTGCGGGTACCGCCGTCGGCCTGCAGCACGTCGCAATCCAGCTGGATGGTATTCTCCCCCAGCTCGGACAGGTCCACGGCGGCGCGCAGGCTGCGGCCCACCAGGCGGGAGATCTCGTGGGTACGTCCCTTGACCTTGCCCTTCATCGACTCGCGCGGCATGCGGTCGTGGGTGGCCGCAGGCAACATGGCGTACTCGGCGGTCAACCAGCCCTCGCCGGAGTCCTTCTTGAAGCGCGGCACCCCGAATTCCACGGAAGCCGTGCACATGACTCGGGTGTTGCCGAACTCCACCAGCACCGACCCAGCCGGGTTGGTGGTGAAATTGCGGGTAATGCGAACGCTACGGAGTTGGTCGAGCGCGCGACCATCAGCACGAGTGAAATCAGTCATGCCCACTACCCTACCGCGCGTGCTAAAAGTCAAGCTCCATCCCGGCGGCACCAACGACGATCTCACCGTCGAACTCGCGGGCAGCGGCGGCATATGTTGCGGCGACATCGCCCCACGGCTGTAGGTGAATGAGCACCAGCTTCTTTACCCCTGCTTCGCGCGCCAGACGCCCGGCTTCTGCCCCCGACATGTGCATGTCCGGGGCCTTGTCTTCCGAGGTCTCGCCCCATGCGGCCTCACAGAGGAAAACATCCACGCCCTGGGCAGCCTCAACGAGCGCGGGCGTATAGGCCGAATCCGCGGAATAGCACAGGGTGGCGCTGGTCTTGGTGTGCTCAACCCGCAAGGCATACGTCTCTACCGGGTGAACTGTGCGGAAGGGGGTGATATAGACATCGTCGACAAGCTGGCGTTCCCGATCCACCCACGGGCTGAACGCAAACGTATCGCTCATGTCATCCACCCCGTCCGGAGTATCCGAGGACAGCCGGCCCAGGTGGGTCTCAGTCGTCGACGGCCCGAGGCAGAAATTGCGGGAGGCTGCGGGCTCTGTGGGGTGGAAGCGGCGCCACACCATCAAAGACGGAAAGTCCAGGCAGTGATCGGCATGGAGATGAGATAATGCCACGTGTGCATCACACGGATCCTGGAGTTCCTGCAGGCGTGCAAGCGTACCCGGGCCCAAATCCATGATGATGGACGGAGCCGAGGGGAAAGACAGGAGATAGCCAGAGGCCGGATTACCCACAGTGGGCACCGAGCCGGAACAGCCTAGGATGGTCAGCTTCATGCGTTCAATAGTTCCACGAAACAATGGGGGATGCGGGATTTGGGTCGATTGTACATCCTCACCCGCTCTAAATCTTGGGCCCCAGGAAGCGCGCGGCTAAACGCTCGAAGGCGGCGTGGTCGCCAGTGCACTCGAAACTACGTGTGGGTACCTGCCCCGCCGGGGCCAGCATGTCCGTGTTGGTGAGGATGCGCAGGACATCCTTCGCAGTCTCCTCCGCCGAGGACACCAAGGTGACGTTATCCCCAATAGCAAGCTGGATGACGCCCGTGAGCAGCGGGTAGTGTGTGCAGCCAAGAACGAGCGTGTCGACGCCCGCCGACTGCAGCGGCGCGAGGTAGCCCTCGGCCACACCAAGAATCTGACGCCCGGCGGTAATGCCGCGCTCGACAAAGTTCACGAAGTCCGGGCAGGCCACGGCCGTGCACTCAACATTCGGGTTGACGGCGAACAAATCCTGGTAGGCCCCGGAGTTAATGGTTCCCTCCGTACCAATCACGCCAATCTTGCCGTTGCGGGTGGTGGCGATGGCGCGGCGCACGGCCGGGCGGATAACCTCCACGACCGGAATGGCATAGCGCTCGCGGGCATCGTGTAGGAAAGCGGCCGTGGCGGTGTTGCAGGCGATCACCAGCATCTTGCAGCCGCGCTCCACCAACTCGTCGGCGATGGCGGTGGACAGCTCCCTCACCTCGGCGATGGGCCGCGGGCCATAGGGGGTATGGGCGGTATCGCCGATGTAGATGATGGATTCGTCGGCAAGTTGCTCGATGATCGTGCGAGCGACGGTCAGGCCGCCCACACCCGAATCAAAAATCCCGATCGGAGAGGTCGCGTCAGGCATTAACGCATCGCTCCCCGAGGCGCGGGCTTGACCTTCTTAATCGGGTCATCGGAGGTGATCACCATGCCCGCGACGATGCCACCGATGGCGCCGAAGAGGTGGCCCTGCCAGCTGACTCCTTCATAGATAGGCAACACGCCCCAGATAAGACCGGAATAGGCAAAGCCCAGCCCCACGCCGACGAGAAATTGGCCCAGGGAACGGTTGAAGATTCCCCGGACGATAAGGTAAGCCAACCAGCCGTACACCATGCCCGAGGCACCGATATGCGAGGTCCCCGGCCCGCCCAGCAGCCACGTGCCCACGCCGGCAATGAGCACCACGATGATGGTGACCTCCCACCATGCCTTGCGGCCCGACAAGCCAATCAGGAAACAAAAGATCGCACCAGGCAACGAGTTTCCGATGAGGTGCTCGAAGTTCGCATGGAGCAGCGGCGCGGTGAAAATCCCCCAGATGCCGTTGAAGTCCAGCGGATGAATGCCGTACTGCCCCAGCTCGCTTCCAAAGAACAGGAAGTTGATGATGTGGATGATCCACTCGACGGCGAGGAATCCCACCGTGAGAAACGCGGCTGTTTTGAGGCGGCCGGCCCGCGTGTAGTTCTTCGAATCGCCTGTATTAAGGAGGGGCTGCTGTCCCTGTCCCGCGGCAGCGGGGCGGGGTTGGAAGGGGTTAGGCTCATGCGAATGCTGCTGGCCAAAAGGTCCACTCGTCGTCATAATGCCTCCAACTCTAGCAAGCCCGCAGCGAGGAATACGCCTCCAAACCCAGCCCTGGGCTTGCACTCACCACGGCGTCAACGATGGCTGCCTCCACGGCATCGGCAGCAGCTGCGCTTAACGACGCCAACTCCGCCGGGCCGATGCCCTTCTCCGCTGAGCGGACTCCCGAGGCGGCAGCAAACAGCGTATCCCCATCCAGCGGGGAATGCGCTGGGCGCACAGCGCGAGCGATGCCATCGTGGCCCGCGAGGGCCAGGCGCTTGGTCTGGGCCTTGCTTAAAGGAGCATCGGTCAACACCGCACCAATGGTGGTATTAAGCCGCGAGGATTCC
Organism: Corynebacterium sp. HMSC056F09; assembly: GCF_001815785.1. Taxonomy (NCBI): domain Bacteria; kingdom Bacillati; phylum Actinomycetota; class Actinomycetes; order Mycobacteriales; family Corynebacteriaceae; genus Corynebacterium; species Corynebacterium sp. HMSC056F09. Next base: position 35,224 of record NZ_KV821963.1, on the reverse strand, counting down.
GCGAATGACTCGGCCAAGCTGCGGGCCGCGGCAAACCGCTCAACGTCGACGGCTGGTGCACCCGGTGCGCCAAACAAGCGCCCGGTCTCAGCATCAATCACCTGGCCTACCGGGTTGGCCACGACGACGGCGGCGACGGAGAAGGGGGAGACGTCGACAAGCGCGGTGCCCACCCCACCCCGCACCTTGCCGGCACAGGCTCCGGTGCCCGCACCCACGCTGCCACTCGTGGCGTCGTGTCCTGCCAACGCGGCGCGTAGAGCCGCCTCGCCGTCTGCCGCCGAGGGACGCTGCGGTCCGGCGAGCAGGTCGAAGATGACCGCGCCCGGGACGATAGGAACGCGCGGGCCGGGGATCTCCTCCCCAAAGACGGGGAAGCCAATCCCTGCCTCCTCCAGCCCGCGCATGACGCCATCCGCAGCGGCCAGCCCAAAGGCCGAGCCGCCTGCCAGAAGAAACGCATGAACGCGCTCAACCGTGTTGTGTGGCTCTAAAAGATCCGTCTCGCGCGTGCCTGGACCGCCGCCCCGCACGTCGACGCCGGCCACGGCCCCCTGCTCGCCGCAGTAGATGACGGTGACGCCGGTATCCTCACGTGTGACGTGGCCGACGGAAAAGCCCATGTCGGGAAGTGTGCGCACGGCGCTAATCCATGAGAACGTCGAGCAGCGAATCCTGGCAGAACGCCAGCCATTCCACGAGCGTATCGCGGTCCGCCCCAGGGGTATCCTCCGGCACGTCCCCGGCGGCGATATAGAGGCGCAGATCATTAAGCCCCGCGAGGAAGGCATGCGCCTCTTCCTCACTAATGGCTACCTCTACCCCGCCAGTCGGCCCCAGCGCGGTGTTAATAACCTGCAGGTTCTCCAGCTTGGCGCGCGCGATGTCGTTCTCGTGGAGCGAGCGCATGAGGGAATTGTCTCCGTCGAATTCCTCATCCCCCGGCTTCTTGAAGTCCGGAAAGAGGCGGGCCAGCGACGGGTCTTCGGGGGCTTCGGTGTGGCCGGTGGGCATGTCGAGCATGTCCGCCAGCTCATCCTTCGGCGCCGACTGCGCGCGAGCGATGATGGCCTCAGAGACCGTCGCGGTGAGGTCACCCAAGACTTCGCGCTCCATCGGCTCGAAAACAGCCGTGTACTTGGCGCCGCGCATGAAGGACTTTTTCTTCTTCCAAGCCTGCATAACCTACCCTGCCTGCTGCATCGTGGCCCAGAGGCCCGCGACCTGCAGCTTCTTCACGTCGGCTTCGACTTTGTCGCGTTCACCCGAGGACACGGCTGCCTTACCTTCGGTATGGACCTGCATCATCAGCTCGTTGGCTCGCTTCTTGTCATAGCCTAAAACGGTCTGGAACACGTAGGAGACGTAGCTCATCAGGTTGACTGGATCATCCCAGACAATGCACATCCACGGCAGGTTTTCGCTCGTGGCGACGTCGACGTCAATCGCCTCATCCAGCTCCGGGGTGGCCATGGGTGAACTCATCACCACGCCCGCGGACGTTTCGTTGTGCGCTTTCATGCCCTCTACACTAGCTAAAATTCTCCGCGTCGCGAGCAGTTATACTGTCAGCGACCCTTAACCTGATTATCGTTTCCAGGTGGCATCAATGAATTCTTTCTCCCTCCCCCCAGCCGTTGTTGACATTCTCGCGGGACGCCAACCGGCGAAGGAGGATGTCGTGCTCCTCCTGCAGCGCGTGCTCACCGTGCTCGTTCTCGGCGGCACGCTCGTGGCTGCTGTGCTGAGCTTGACCAACCCCTCCGACGACGGCAGCTCGACGGATGCGGAACCCCCGACGTCGGAGGCGTGCGACTACGAGCTTCCCGACGTTTCCGTCCAACGCCAGCTCAACACCATCCAAGAGGAGCTGATAGGTGCGCTCAACACCTGGCGTAAGGAAGACGGCCAGGCCCCATTGGTGCCGTGGATCGACCGCCAAACCGCAGCCCGCGAAAAGGCAGAGTGCAACGCGGTGACCAAGACGCAAGAGCCATCGGAAGAAAATGTGCAGATGGTTCAGCACCACCTGCCCGTGGACAAGGCCAGCGCATATGAATTCGTCGAGGCCTTCCGGGCCTCCCCCGACCACGTGGCCGCCCTGCGGGATCGCCGGATGACCACCGCGGCCGTTGGCGTGGCTTATAACGACGGCGAGGTGTACGTCGTCATTCAGCTTGAGGAATAGAACAGCTGATTTTTTAGGACGCCCTGAGTAGCATCTTCGATGTGACTACTACCTCAGATAACGTCCTGGATGCCGGAAACGTCCCTGCGGATCGCTCCACGGCCCTTCTTACCGATAAGTACGAGCTGACCATGCTGCAAGCGGCGCTGCGCGATGGCTCCGCGCACCGCCAGGTAGCCTGCGAAGTTTTTGCCCGCCGCCTCCCCAACGAGCGGCGCTACGGCGTTGTTGCCGGCACCGAGCGCGTTCTTCGCGCCGTCCGGGACTTCCGTTTCACTGCTCAGCAGTTGGCGGAGATGGACTTTCTTGATGCTCAGACCAAGGAGTACCTGGCCAATTACCGCTTCTCCGGGCAGATCGATGGCTACCGGGAAGGCGAGCTGTACTTCCCGAACTCGCCGCTGCTGACCGTGCGCGGCACCTTCGGCGAGTGCCTCATCCTGGAAACCGTGATCCTTTCCATCATGAATTCCGATTCCGCGGTGGCTTCTGCGGCTTCCCGCATGGTGGTTGCCGCGGACGGCCGCCCCATCATTGAGATGGGCTCGCGCCGCACGCACGAATACGCTGCAGTGACTGCTGCCCGCGCCGCCTATCTGGCAGGCTTCCAGGCCACCTCCAACTTGGAGGCCGGCTACCGCTATGACATCCCGGTCTCCGGTACTGCGGCGCATGCGTGGACGCTGGCACACGTCAATGAGGACGGCACCCCGAACGAGGAGGCCGCCTTCCGCGGGCAGATCGAAACTCTCGGCGTGGATACAACCCTGTTGGTGGATACTTATGACATCACCAAGGGCGTGGAAACCGCCGTCAAGGTGGCCGGACCCGAGCTGGGCGGTGTGCGCATCGACTCCGGCGATTTGGCCGCGGTCACCCGCCGTGTGCGCAAGCAGCTCGATGATTTGGGCAACCACAACACCAAGATCGTGGTCTCCTCCGACCTGGATGAGTTCGCCATCGCCGGTCTGCGCGGCGATCCCGTCGACGTCTATGGCGTGGGCACCTCGGTGGTCACCGGCTCGGGTGCCCCGACTGCTGGGATGGTCTACAAGGTCGTCGAGGTCGATGGCCATCCAGTGGCCAAGCGTTCCTCCTCGAAGAAGTCGCAGGGCGGGTCAAAGCGCGCCCTGCGCACCTACCGCTCCTCCGGGGTGGCCGTCGAGGAGCTCGTGCTCCCCTTCTCCTCCGAGAACCCAGAGACCGGGACGCTGCGCACCCGCGAGATGACGGTGCCGCTGATGCGCGACGGCGAGATCCTCGACAATCTGCCTACCCTCGAGGAATCCCGCGAGTACCTGGCCCAGGCCATCACCACCCTGCCGTGGGAGGGCCTCGCACTCACCCGCGATGAACCCGCGGTTCCGACTCGGTTCATCGGCTTCGACGCTTAAGAAGTACGTGGGAGGCGACCGACTACACTGGCACCAATGCAGGACACAACGGTTGACCTCCTTGACGCCGCAGTCTCCGCCCTCGGCGGCTCGCGGCGCCCCGGCCAGGTGCGCATGGCGACGGCCGTGACCACTGCGTTGGAGAAAGAGCGCCACCTCGCCGTGCAGGCAGGAACAGGCACAGGTAAGTCCTTGGCCTACCTTGTGCCTGCCTTCCGCCACGCACAGGAAACCGGTCACACCGTCATCGTCTCCACCGCCACGCTGGCGCTCCAACGCCAACTGGTGGAGCGGGACCTTCCACGTCTGGCCGAGGCCCTCGAGCCGCACCTAGAAAAGAAGCCGACCTTCGCCATCATGAAGGGCCGCTCCAACTACGTCTGCCTCAACAAAGTCTCCCGCGCCGCTGAGCTTGAGGACGAGGACGCCTTGCTCGACGAAGACGCTGTTTCCCACCTCGGCCGCCACGTCCAGCGCGTCTACGAGTGGGCGGACGACACCGAGACTGGTGACCGCGAGGACTTGGAACCGGGCGTGCCAGACTTAGCGTGGCGGCAGGTATCGGTCACCTCGAACGAGTGCCTCGGTGCCACGCGCTGCCCGCACGGCGAAGACTGCTTCGCGGAGCTCGCACGGCGCCGCGCGGCCGACGTCGATATCGTCGTCACCAACCACGCCCTGCTCGCCATCGACGCGGTGGCGGATATCAATATCCTGCCCGAACACGACGTCGTTATCATCGACGAGGCCCACGAGCTGGACGGCCGCATCACCTCGGTTTCTACCGCCGAAATCACCGGGCGCGCGCTGAAGATGGCGGCCAACCGCGCCAAGTCCCTCGGCGCCAACGGCAAGGACCAACGCCTCACTGAGCAGGCCAACGAACTGAGCCAACTGCTCGCAGGGTTCGCACCGGGCCGCTGGACCGACTTGCCAGAGGAAGCCAAGCAGCAGCTCATGGGCCTCGCGGATACCCTGGCCGATTGCCGCGAAACCATCGCCCGCACCCCCGAGGGTGAACAGGCCCAAGACCCGGAAAAATCTGCGGAGCGCCAAAACCTGGCCAACCACCTCGCTAGCCTCGTCGAAGCCATCGCCCGCATCCTCGATGTCTTCGCCACCGGTGACCCCGCCGCGCATGCCGACGTGGTGTGGCTGGAGCGCGATGAGCGCACGTTGAACGACACCCTTGCCGTGGCCCCTCTGTCCATCGCAGGCATGCTGCACGAAAAGCTCTTCGGCGAGCAGACCGTGGTGCTCACCTCCGCCACGCTGGCCCTAGGCGGGCGCTTCGACGCCATGGCCGCGCAGTGGGGCCTGCCGAAAGGCACGTGGGACAGCCTCGATGTGGGCTATCCCTTTGACCCCGCGCGCAGCGGCATCTTGTATACCGCGGCGCACCTGCCGCAGCCGGGCCGCGATGGGCTGAGCCCCCAGACCCTCCAAGAGATCCGCGAGCTCATCATGGCCGCCGGCGGGCGCACGCTCGGACTCTTCTCCTCGCGGCGGGCCGCGCAACAGGCAGCCGAAGAACTCAAGCCCACCATCCCCTTCGACATCTACCTCCAGGGCGAGGACTCCATCGGTGCGCTCGTGGACAAGTTCACGAAGAACGAAAACTCCTGTCTCTTCGGCACGCTCACACTCTGGCAGGGCGTCGACGTGCCGGGGCCCTCCTGTTCCCTGGTCCTCATCGATCGCATCCCCTTCCCCCGCCCGGATAACCCACTCATGCAAGCGCGGACCGAGGCCGCAAAGGCGGCAGGGCGCAACGGGTTCATGGAGGTTTCTGCGACTCACGCGGCGCTACTCATGGCCCAAGGCGCGGGCCGCCTGCTGCGCTCCACTGCGGACCGCGGAGTCGTCGCCGTGCTCGATAACCGTCTAGAGACCAAGCGTTACGGCTCCTACCTGCGAGCCTCCATGCCGCAGATGTGGCCGACGAGCGACCCAGAGGTCGTGCGCGGGGCACTCAAGCGCCTAGTCGAAGCCCGCTAGGGGCGAGGCAGCGCGCAGACCGTGGCTGAGTCCGGGGCGACCTCGGTGAAACCTGCGTCATGCACCACCACCGCATCGGGGCGCGTGCACGCCGCGGCAAAATCCGCTGGGGCAATCTCGCGCACGGACAGCGCGAAATCCTGCGCCGCCCAACCTTCTACTTCCTCAACGCTCATCGCCGCGGCCAGCAACATCGAGCCGTGCCCCACCTGCGCGGCGGCCTTTCCGGCGCTCATGGTGAGGGAGGCGTCGATGTAGATCACGGGGGCGTCGGCAAGCGCGGGGCCCGGGGCATCCTGGGGGAGATCGGTATGGCCGATCTGCAGCTTGGCGACGAGCGGATGCACGTCCTGCACCGCCGAAGGAACGAACACTCGCGCGCGGTCAGCAACCGTGACCCCAGGCAGAGCCTGGACATCGCGCCAGGCCTTGTTGCGGGCGCGGCGCGCCACCTTGCGGATGCGGTGCCCGTACCACTGCCCCAAGGCCTCGGCGAAGGCCCCATCCTGCCCGGCCCGATCGTCGAGGCACAGCTTGACGACGCCCCTCGCCGCCGCTTCCAGCACCTCCGTGCGCGCCGGCGGGTCCTGCTTGGGCAGGTTGAGCGCTATCTGCATCGCCTGGATGGTCTCGGGCTTGTCGGGATCCTCGGGATCATCGCGCCAGTTGCGCTCACTGCACGCATCCACGAGGCGCCGATGGGCCTCGCGGAGGTTATTCACTAGCGACTTCCTCCATGGGGATGCCGAGAATCTGCAGGATTTCGTCCATGTAGGGGTGGTTAACGGAGGTATCTGCCACCTCGCGCAGGGCGGGCTTGGCGTTGAAGGCAATGCCCAGGCCGGCAGCGGAAATCATGTCGATATCGTTGGCACCATCGCCGACCGCAACGGTCTGCCGCATGCTCAGGCCCGAATCCGCAGCGAACTCACGCAAGAACATCTCCTTGGCCTTGCGGTCCACCACGTCCCCGATGACCCGGCCGGTGAGCTTACCGTCCTCGATCTCCAGGGTGTTGGCACGCACGTAGTCGAGGTCGAGCTCTTTAGCTAGATCCTCGAGGACCTGAATGAAGCCGCCAGACACCACCGCAACCCGGTAACCCATGCGCTTGAGCGTGCGGATGGTGGTGCGCACGCCTGGGGTCAGACGAATATCGTTGGCGGTTTCCTTAATGACCGATTCCGGCAACCCGGCCAGGGTGGCGACGCGCTCGCGAAGAGACTCTTCGAAGTCCAGCTCACCGCGCATTGCGCGCTCCGTGACGGCGGCAACCTCTGCCTCCTTGCCAGCGTGAGCGGCCAGCATCTCGATGACCTCGCCGGTAATGAGAGTGGAGTCGCAGTCAAAGCAAATGAGGCGCTTCGAGCGGCGTTGCAGGCCGGAGCGTTCGATGGCGATGTCCACGCCCTGCTCCGTGGCCAAGCGGGCCAACATGGCGCGAACAGGGTCAGAAGAGCCATCGATCGTGATGTAGAGCTCCAGGCCGTTGAGCGGATAGGTGGACAGGCCGCGGATGCGGTCGATGTTGACATCGAGATTGGCCAGCTCTTTGGCGATGGCCGACATGTGGCTTGCGTTGACTTGACGGCCCAGCACCACGACGACGTGTGTCGAGCGCGGGCGGGAGGTGGCTTCCTCCTCCCGGGGCTCCACGGTGATGGACTGCGCATAGATGCTCAACGTGTTGCGCAGCCCCTGCTCCATGGCCTCCAGACGCGAGGCGCTGACACGGATGTACGCGGAGAGGGAGATGCGGCCGGAGAAGATGGCCTGTTCGGCGTCGACAAGCTCGACGTTATGGGAGCTAAGAACGCGGAAGAAGGCGGCAGACACGCCTGGTTTGTCGGGACCTGAGGCGGTGACAACGGCGAAAACTTGTTCACTTTGATTATCCACGGGCCTCATTATCGCACACCGCGATCCTGGAATCTCCACCAACGGCAAACGCCGCCACCCCATCGCTGTGATGGGGTGGCGGCGTTTTCAGGAGTACTCAGCTAGTGAGTGCTTAGTGCCCGACGTGTGCTTCCTCGCGCATGCGCTTAACCATGTGCGGGTAGTGCAGCTCGAAGGCCGGGCGCTCAGAACGGATGCGCGGCAGGGACACGAAGTTGTGGCGCGGCGGCGGGCAGGAGGTAGCCCACTCGAGGGAGTTGCCGTAGCCCCACGGATCGTCCACAGTGACGATCTCGCCGTAGCGCCAGGACTTGAAGACGTTCCATACCAGCGGAATAACCGAGGCGCCGAGAACGAAGGAGAAGATGGTGGAAATCTGGTTGAAGACCGTGAAGCCATCAGACTCCAGGTAGTCGGCGTAACGACGCGGCATACCCATGTTGCCCACCCAGTGCTGAACCAGGAAGGTGCCGTGGAAGCCGATGAAGGTCAGCCAGAAGTGGATCTTGCCCAGACGCTCATCCAACATGCGGCCGGTCATCTTCGGGAACCAGAAGTACAGACCACCGAAGGCGGAGAAGACCACGGTACCGAACAGGGTGTAGTGGAAGTGAGCGATAAGGAAGTAGGACTCTGCGAGGTGGAAGTCCAACGCCGGGGAGGCCAGCATAATACCGGTCATACCACCGAAGAGGAAGGTGGTCAGGAAGCCCATGGCGAAGATCATCGGGGTATCCCAGGTGATGTGGCCCTTCCACATGGTGCCGACCCAGTTGAAGAACTTCACGCCGGTCGGAACCGCAATCAGGAAGGTCATAAAGGAGAAGAACGGCAGCAGGATGGCGCCAGTCACGAACATGTGGTGTGCCCACACAGCCATGGACAGAGCACCAATGGCCAGCAGGGCGAAGACGAGGCCGATGTAGCCGAAGACCGGCTTACGGGAGAAGACCGGGACAATCTCAGAGATAATGCCGAAGAACGGCAGTGCGAGGACGTAGACCTCTGGGTGGCCGAAGAACCAGAAGAGGTGCTGCCACAGGATGGCGCCGCCGTTGGCAGAGTCATAGATGTGGCCGCCCAGCTTGCGGTCATACAGAACACCCAGAGCCGCAGCAGTCAGCAGCGGGAAGATCATCAGCACGATGATGGAAGCGGTAAAGATAGCCCAGGTGAAAACCGGCAGACGGAACATGGTCATGCCCGGCGCACGCAGGGTGAGAATCGTGGTGATCATGTTGATGGCGGAAGCAATGGTACCGACACCGGTAGCACCCACACCAACGATCCACATGTCCGCGCCGATGCCCGGGGTGTGGACGGAATCAGCCAGCGGCATGTACATGGTCCAGCCGAAGTCAGCAGCGCCGCCCGGGGTCAAGAAGCCCGCGAGCATAACAATGCCGCCGGTCAGGGTAATCCAGAAGCCGAAGGCGTTCAGACGCGGGAAGGCCACATCCGGTGCGCCAATCTGCAGGGGCATAACGTAGTTACCGAATGCCCACACCACTGGTGTAGCAAACAGCAGCAGCATGACAGTGCCGTGCATGGTGAACAGCTGGTTGAACTGCTCGTTGGACAGGAACTGCAGTCCTGGGGTGAAAAGCTCAGCGCGAAGCAGCAGAGCCATGAATCCACCGAGGAAGAAGAAGCTGAAGGACATGATCATGTACATGATGCCCAGCTGCTTGTGGTCGGTGGTGGTTAGCATCATCCAAGCCTTGGAACCGGTCTTTGCGTTACCAGTCGGCTCTGGACGTGTAGGCGCGACGTAATCGTCGAGCCGTGGCGCCACAGCGGTCATAAAATCCTCCTGAAGAACAAGTGCTTAACCACATCGGCATCACGCGTTTTCTCGCGCCACACGCTCAGTGGTCAAACACCTAGGTTTACTCGCATTATATTAGGCCACCTCAGGGCCGAATTTCCAGCGCTCTGTTATTTTCCGCCAACCTTGCTAACCCCGTTTGGAGCAGATAACGCCATGTACGTGGCCAACTGCCCACACTACGCCCTAGCATACGGTGATCTAGAACACAGCAACGCGGGGGTGTCGTCCCCCAAAACCCGAAAACGCACCCCCTGAAAGAATCAACCTTTCGGATGATCCCTGCCAGAAGGTGCGGTACGGCGACAGGTAAATGCGAGGAACTAGCTAGAAGTCCCAGTCATCATCGGTCGTTTCCTCCGCCTTACCAATGACATAGGAGGAGCCGGAGCCGGAGAAGAAGTCGTGGTTCTCGTCCGCGTTCGGGGACAGCGAGGACAGGATGGCCGGAGACACGCGGGTCTCATCAGCCGGGAACAGCCCCTCGAAGCCGAGGTTATTCAGTGCCTTGTTGGCGTTGTAGCGCAGGAAGCGCTTCACATCCTCGGTCCAGCCCAGCTCGTCATACAGATCCTCTGTGTAGTCGATCTCGTTCTCATAGAGGTCGTAGAGCAGGTCGAAGGCGTAGCCCTTCATCTCTTCCTGCTCCGGCCCCGACAGCTTCTTGTACCCCTGCTGGAACTTGTAGCCGATGTAATAGCCGTGGACGGCCTCATCACGGATGATCAGGCGAATGATATCAGCGGTGTTCGTCAGCTTCGCGCGCGAAGAGAAGTGCATTGGCAGGAAGAAACCAGAGTAGAAGAGGAAGGACTCCAACAGCGTGGAGGCGACCTTCTTCTTCAGCGGATTGTCACCCTGGTAGTAGGACATAACAATCTTGGCCTTGCGCTGCAGGTTCTCATTTTCCTCAGACCAGCGGAAAGCATCGTTGATCATCGGGGTCGACGCCAGTGTCATGAAGATATTGGAGTAGGACTTCGCGTGCACCGACTCCATGAAGGCGATGTTGGTGTAGACGGCCTCTTCGTGGGGCGTGACGGCGTCGGGAAGCAGCGATACCGCACCCACGGTGCCCTGGATAGTGTCAAGCAACGTCAGGCCAGCGAAGACGCGCATGGTGGTCTCCTGCTCCTTCTCCGTGAGCGTCTTCCAGCTCTGGATGTCGTTGGACACCGGGACCTTCTCTGGGAGCCAGAAGTTGCCGGTTAGACGATCCCACACCTCAAGATCCTTCTCATCTGGAATGGTGTTCCAGTTGATTGCCTTCACCGGAGCCTCGTGGCTGGCGATGTAATCGTCGTACTCGTGAGACACGCACGTCACCTCGTCTTACTAGTTTTTATATGTCTGGTGCCATCGTACCCGGTAAAACTAGGGGCCAAAATTCCTGCATGTTTTATACTTAAGCCATACTCCCACGACCCCGATTTCGATGGAATGACTGAACCCTCCGCTCCCCTACTCAGCACTGTTTTGGACGCGCTGGGCACTGACATCGTCAGTGGCGCCCTCCCCGCCGGTGAACGTTTTACGCTCAACGACCTCTGCGAGCGCTTCGGTATTTCCCGAACCGTGGCGCGCGAAGCCATGCGCGCACTGGAGCAACTAGGAATGGTCTCTTCCGCGCGCCGCGTCGGCATTACAGTGCTCCCCATCAGCGAATGGGCGGTCTACGATCCCGCTATCATTTCGTGGCGCCTGGGCTCAGAGAAAGCGCGCGATAGCCAGCGCACCTCCCTTAATGATCTGCGCCTCGCCATCGAGCCTGTCGCCGCGGGCTTAGCCGCACAGCATGCCTCCCCTGAAGATAAGGAAGAGATTCTGGAGCTGGCCCAGCGTCTCCAGGTCACACCCACGCGGCGCGTCGGCGAGCACCTCGCCACAGATCTACGATTCCACGCCATGGTCCTCCACGCCTCAGGCAATGAGATGTTCTCAGCGCTGAGCCCCTATCTGCTGTCCATGGTGCGCGGGCGTTCACTCTATGGTTCCCGCAAGCGAAACCCGACGGCCGGTACCGCCCAGCTCCACCTCGATTTGGCGGAAGCCATCGTCCGAGGCGACTCACCTGGGGCAGAAAAAATCGCACGCGCCATCTTGCTTGAGGCGCGTGCGAATAAGGATTAGAGCATGCAGGAAACGCAGCCCTCAACCTCGGTTCCCTCCAGAGCCATCTGGCGCAGGCGGATGTAGTAGAGGGTCTTAATACCCTTGCGCCACGCGTAAATCTGGGCGCGGTTGATATCGCGGGTAGTGGCGGTGTCCTTGAAGAACAGCGTCAGCGACAGACCTTGATCAACGTACTTCGTGGCCTCGGCGTAGGTGTCGATGATCTTCTCGTAGCCGATCTCGTAGGAGTCCTTGAAGTACTCCAGGTTGTCGTTGTCCATGTGCGGCGCCGGATAGTAGACGCGGCCGATCTTGCCTTCCTTACGAATCTCAATCTTGGACGCGATCGGGTGGATCGAGGAGGTCGAGTTATTGATATAGGAAATCGAGCCCGTCGGCGGCACCGCCTGCAGGTTGCGGTTGTAAATGCCATGCTTGGCGACGTCCGCCTTCAGCTCCGCCCACTCCTCTACCGACGGGGTGTGGATCGACGACTTAGCGAAGAGCTCCTTGACCTTCTCCGTGCGGGGAGCAAAGTCGGCCGGGTCGTAGCGGTCGAAGAATTCGCCGCTCGCGTATTCAGACTCCGGGAACTCCGTGAAGTACTCGCCTCGTTCACGCGCCAGCTTGTTAGATGCGCGCAGCGCAGCGTACATGATCGCCGCAAAGTAGGAATTGGTGAAATCGAGGCCCTCTTCCGATCCGTACTCGATGTGCTCGCGACCGAGGTAGCCGTGAAGGTTCATCTGCCCCAGGCCAATGGCGTGGGAATCATCGTTGCCCTTGCGCACGGAGGGCACGGAGTTGATGGAAGTCTTGTCTGCCACAGCGGTCAATCCGCGGATGGCCGTTTCCACCGTGAGGGCGAAGTCCGGAGAATCCATGGTCGCGGCGATGTTGAGGGATCCAAGGTTGCAGGAAATGTCGCTGCCCAAGGTCTTGTAGGTGAGGTCCTCGTTGAGCTCCGACGGGGAGTTCACCTGCAGAATCTCCGAGCAGAGGTTCGACATGTTGATGCGCCCAGTCTTGACCGGGTTGGCACGGTTCACGGTGTCCTCGAACATGATGTACGGGTATCCGGACTCGAACTGTAGCTCCGCGACGGTCTGGAAGAAGTGGCGAGCGTTGATCTTCTTCTTGCGAATACGCGGATCCTCGACCATCTCTTCGTAGTGCTCAGTGACGGAAATATCGCCGAAGGCCTTACCGTAGACGCGCTCAACATCGTACGGGCTGAACAGGTACATGTCGTCGTTGTTCTTTGCCAACTCGAATGTAATATCCGGGATCACGATGCCGAGCGAGAGAGTCTTGATACGGATCTTCTCATCCGCGTTCTCACGCTTGGTGTCGAGGAAGTTCATGATGTCTGGGTGATGCGCGTTGAGGTAGACCGCACCAGCTCCCTGGCGAGCGCCCAGCTGGTTGGCGTAGGAAAAGGAATCCTCGAGCAGCTTCATTACGGGGATGACGCCGGAAGACTGGTTCTCGATGTGCTTGATGGGTGCACCAGACTCGCGGATATTGGACAGCAGCAGAGCGACGCCGCCACCGCGCTTGGACAACTGCAGAGCAGAGTTAATGGAGCGGCCGATCGACTCCATATTGTCCTCGATGCGCAACAGGAAACAAGACACCAGCTCGCCGCGCTGTGCCTTGCCGGCGTTGAGGAACGTCGGGGTGGCCGGCTGGAAGCGACCGGTCATGATCTCATCGACAAGGCGCTCTGCCAGCTTCGTGTCTCCGTCAGCCAGGAACAAGGCAGTCATAGATACACGGTCCTCGAAGCGCTCGAGGTAGCGGCGACCGTCGAAGGTCTTCAACGTGTAGGAGGTGTAGTACTTGTAGGCACCCAGGAAGGTCTTAAAGCGGAACTTAAAGGCGTAGGCGCGCTTAAACAGGGACTTGATGAACTCAAAGTCATACTGCTCGATCAGTCCCGGCTCGTAGTACTTGTTTTCTACCAGGTAGCGCATCTTTTCTTCCAAGTCATGGAAGTAGACTGTGTTCTGGTTGACGTGCTGGAGGAAGAACTGGTTCGCGGCCTCGCGGTCCTTGTCGAACTGAATCTTGCCGTTTTCGTCATACAGGTTCAGCAGGGCGTTGAGCGCATGGTAGTCCAGCTGCTCTTCCGGCTTCACAGGTTCAGCGACGGTCTTACCCAGTTGCGTGGTCACGACTTTCACGGGCCTTTCTTTGCTATGGCGAAATGGAGAGATGGGTTGGTAGGAATTAAGGCCTTAGGCGGCTAAACCTAAAGCGGCCGCGTTGGCCAAGAGGCCTTCACGGCAAATTGTGACATCTTCCTCGGTTCCGAGAAGTTCGAAGCGGTACACATAAGGAACCTTACACTTGGCGGCGATGACGTCGCCGGCCTTGCCAAAGTCACTGCCGAAGTTGCTGTTACCTCCGGCCACGACGGCACGAATGAAACTGCGGTTGTGTTCGTCATTCAGGAAACGAATGACTTGCTTGGGGACAGGCCGCGTGTTCCGCCCGCTCATCGATGCCCCTCCCCCATACGTCGGACAAATCAAGACGTAGGGTTCATTCACAGTGATGGGCTCATCGCTGAGACGCAGCGGGATGCGGACGCTGGGAAGGCCGAGCTTCTCGACGAAGCGGTGGGTGTTTTCCGTAGCGGAAGAGAAATACACGACCAACATGGTTTGCCCTAGGCGCTTGCCGCCATCGCAGAGAGTGCCTTGATGCGGTCAGGACGGAAGCCGGACCAGTGCTCACCGTGCGCCTCAACGACCGGTGCTTGGACGTAACCCAGAGCCATCACGTAGTCGCGGGCATCATCATCCAGGGAGATATCCACCGTCTCGTATTTGAGGCCAGCACGGTCGAGGGCCTTCTTGGTGGCGTTGCACTGGACACAAGCTGGCTTGGTGTAGAGGGTGATGCTCATGTGACGTTCCTTTAGCTTCCTTCGGCACTACACGCGGAGTGACTGTTGAATTCGATACGAGCAGAGCGTTTAGCGGCTCTGCATGCGAGCTCTGAGCGGTGATGTAGGGCCGCCGCCCGAGCAACATCAACGACACTATACTTTGTGCCCGCACCCCGCAACTAACACAATATGTAGTAGTTACATGGCTGGTATTCCCAGGATGTAACTCGGCCCGACCCCACATGTTGACACCCCGCCACAACCCCCGCCGTCACGGCGGTAACTACACGGGTGATATTCCCTGCACGTTTACCAAACGTTCACTCAGTTTGTGACAAAGTCCACAAAAGGGAGCAGGCCACTCTGCGACGCCTCCCCCGACCCCAGCCGACGAAGGGAGGCATAAAAAAATCCGCCGCCCCCACAACGCGGGGACGGCGGACCAAGGACACTTGTTTCTTAGCCCTGGCGAGCCTTGAAGCGCGGATCCTTCTTGTTGATCACGAAGACCTTACCGTGGCGGCGAATAACCTGGGCGCCCGGCTTCTTCTTCAGCGACCGAAGCGACTTGCGAACCTTCATCGGGCGCTCCTTTCGTTATGCGCAATCTTGATGCGATTGATTAGTTCAAAGCACAGCTGGGCAGACACCCAGCAATGACACGAGGAAAAATATTACCCCACGAGTGCCTCATTACCAAAACACTCACGTCACCGAGAACTAGCCACGCCAATTTTTCCCCGAGCCAACCTGGCAGACCCTCGGACCACCGCTGCGCGTGATGGCTACCATGGTCGCTATGACACAAGCATCCAGGGAGCTTCAACAAGAGATCATCGCTGCGCTAGGGACGAAACCTTTCATTGATCCGGCAGAGGAGATTGAACGCCGTGTCGACTTCCTCGCCACGTATCTGCGCAACACCGGCGCTCAGGGCTTTGTTCTCGGTATTTCCGGTGGCCAGGATTCTACCCTTGCCGGCCGCTTGGCCCAGCTGGCCGTCGAGCGTGTCGATGGCGCACACTTTTGGGCCGTACGTCTTCCCCACGGCACGCAAGCGGACGAGGACGATGCGCAAGTAGCGCTCGATTTCATCCAGCCCGATTACCGGCTCACCATCAACATCGCCGACGCCACAGCGGCTCTCGCCGGCGCCGTGGCTTCCGCACTCGACACGGAGCACTTGAACGATTTCAACCGTGGGAATCTCAAGGCGCGCCTGCGCATGTCCGCCCAATATGCGGTGGCTGGTGAGGTCGGCGCACTCGTTATCGGAAGCGACCATGCCGCCGAAAACGTCACAGCTTTCTTTACCAAGTGGGGCGATGGCGCTGCCGACATCCTGCCTCTCGCCGGGCTCAACAAGCGCCAGGGCGCTCAACTCCTGAAACATCTCGGCGCACCGGATTCCACGTGGAAGAAGGTACCAACCGCTGACTTGGAGGATGACCGCCCATTGCTCTCTGATGAAGAAGCGCTCGGCGTCACCTACACCCACATCGATGACTACCTCGAGGGCAAGAACGTGCCTGACGACGCCCGCGAGCGCATCGAAACCCTCTGGCGCCGCGGCGCCCATAAGCGCGCCATGCCGCCAGGACCCACTAGTGCCTAACGCCTCACAAGGAAGACTATCCGCCCAACGCTTCGAGCGTGGCACGTGCGGCCCGCTCGAGCGGTACATAATACGCGGGACCATGCGTCATCGAATGAACCGCCAGCGGGTGTAGTTGATGCACCGGCACCCACTGGTGATACTCCTCCCCCACCCCATAACCACGCAGTATCTCGCCATAGTACGGCGTGCCAAATAGCTCCAGCATGGCCAAATCCGTCCACGGGTGTCCGCCGTGTGCGGCTGGGTCGATCATCACGGCCGACGAGGCAGTAAACAATACGTTTCCTGCCCACAGGTCGCCATGAATTCGCGCCGGTTTCACGTCCCACTCAACGGCTTTTATAGCCTCGCATGCTTGTCGAACTATCCCCTGTAGCTCTTGAGGCAGTCCTCCTATAAAAGGCGACACCCGCTGCTCGGCGTAGAACTCGCCCCAGGATTCGCATGGTTCGCAGCGTTGTTCCACGCGTCCAATGAAATTCGCGCCCTCCCAGCCCGCCGGCGGCGCGCCGAAAGCGGGCGCTCCTGCTTCATGGACCGTACGGAGCGCAGCACCAAAAGCGCGGGCAGCGAGGGCACTCGGTCGCGACTGCTCAACCCGCCGAGTGCTAATAGATGTGGGGGTTACTTCGGCGACGTCCACGACGACGTCGCCATGCGCCTGCGCCAGCCATCTCAACCCAGCAGCCTCGGCACCAGCTTGATCAGGACGGGACACGGTCTTGGTGAAAACATCCATGTTCCCAGCATAGGAAAAGGCCGGCTCCATAACAGAGACGGCCACTGGTGGAGCTAACGGGATTCCATCGGTTTCTAAATATTACCCCTTGCCTAGCTGGCATTATGCCTATTTAACCTGCATTTATTTTAGGTAATTTCTAACATCATTATATGACACAAAACGGCGCTAGAGTTCCCCGAAGGTTCCCCAATATGCAGAACGAAAACGAAAAGAAAAAGGCCCGAAGTATAAGCCCCATCGTTCGTGGGGGCGAATTGAGCAACGCGGAAAAAATAGGTGGCGTGCCAGTTTCAAACACCAAGGCATTTTGCACAGAGCACCGATCACCTTAAAAGAAAAGAAGGACGCCGAAAGTTGGTTGAACCGCAATAAGGCAGACATCGATAAGGCAGAGGCATCGGGGATTAAATGGATCTCCCCCGCTGAAAAAGAGAAGCTAGAGCTGACAAACAGCACAACCGTGGAACAGCTAATAGACCTTTGGCTAAACGAGAGCGACAGCATTACAAAAGAGAGCACTAGGCAATTCCATCGCCGCCGGATGACAGCCTTCTCCTTGAACTCAACGGAATACCTTCTAGGCATAGTTCAATCCTTCCTTAGCTGAGGAACTAAACCCAGGACGCTTCACACACTCGATTAAGCTGCCCTTGATCAAATAGGCGTTTCACCAGGTCTTCAAGCGTGGACTTCCGCTTGGATTGAATCGTCAATGAACTCGCGGATGCCGTGCACCTGTCCCCTTCCACTTGTATCCGACGAGTCCATGCACTGGAGAACGCTGGAATTATTCGGGGTTACGTTGCCCTGTTTATTCCCACAAAGGTCGGCAAAGGATTTACCGCCTATGCCAGAGTTTGGCTCACCAGCCAGGACCTTGAGACTGTTGAGCGATTCATTCAAGAGAGTCAGCCACTTCCAGAAGCCGTGGAATGCCACCTCATGGCTGGTGAATGCGATGTCATGCTGCGAATAGTGGCGGCCGATCTCACCGCTTATCGTCAATTTCAGATCGACCATCTCACCCGCATCGATTGCGTCCACAACGCGAAAACTGAGGTGCACATGGAACAGGTAAAATTAACGTCAGAATTATCTGTTTGAATTTGATACTTGGTGGCTCCACGTTGGGATCATCAACGGTGCTCCAGACTCTGGGTCAGCGATGATCTTAGAATCCACACCAAATACGGTGCGCACGAGCTCTTCAGTAATAACGGTTGCAGGATCGCCGGTGGCTACAACTTCGCCGTCTTTCATGGCGATGATGTGATCGGCGTAGCGCGCTGCCTGGTTCAAGTCATGCAATACGGCGACCAGTGTGTAGTCCCGTTTCCGGTTGAGCATGCGGCAAAGTTCCAGCAACTCAATCTGGTAGCTGACGTCTAAGAATGTGGTAGGTTCATCGAGAAGCAAGATTGGCGTCTGCTGCGCCAACGCCACCGCCATCCAGACGCGTTGGCGTTGACCGCCCGAGAGTTCATCGACAAGCCTGCCTGAAAGCTCCCTAATTCCGGTTGCCTCCATGGCCTCTTTCACCGCCTGCTCATCCTCGGGCGACCAAGGCTTGAACAAACTCTGGTGCGGGTAGCGTCCTCGTGAGACCAGATCGATGACGCGAATGCCGTCCGGGGCAACCGGGCCTTGCGGCAGAAGACCCACTTCACGCGCTACTTCTTTGGTGGGCTTTTTGTGCAAAGACTGCCCGTCTAAAAGAATCTTCCCCTCTTGCGGCGCAATCAAACGGGTCAAGCTCTTGAGCAAAGTGGACTTGCCGCAGGCATTGGGGCCAACGATGACCGTGAACTGGCCATCTGGAATCTGAAGATCCACGCCTGGGCAGATAACTTTGTCGCCGTATCCAAGCTGGGCGTTTTCTACTAGAAGTCGTGTCATTTGCGTCGGCCTTCTCTCATGAGCAACCACAGGAAGTACACGCCACCGATGGATACGGTGACAATACCTACTGGGAGCGGGGATTCAGGGTCAATTCTTTGGGCAACCGTATCGGCGAGTATTAACAGGAAAGACCCCACGGCTGCGGTGGGGGCCAGCGCCAGGCCATCAACGTGTACCAGGCGACGGGCAATCTGGGGCGAGGCCAGCGCGATGAAGGAAATCGGCCCGGCGGTGGCAGTTGCCAGCGCCGTTAATCCGATGCCGGCAACAACTGCCAATAGTTGCACCCTGCGGACGTTTTGCCCCAGCGCAACCGCGAAAGGAATACCAATCTGCATCAAACGCATCGGGCGCGCCAGCAGTGCTGCCATCAGGATGAACACGGCAGAACCACAAAATGCCAGCAGCAGCGAATTCCAGGAGGTGCCGGAGAGATTTCCCGCGCCCCACAAACTCGCCATGATGGCATCTTCCACCGTGGCAGTGAGCAAAATCCACACGTTGACCGAGGCCAGCATGGCGCTGACAGCAATGCCAACGATGATAAGACGCACGCCACCAGCGAATCCGCGCTTGGAGGCAAGGAAGAACACCACCATCGCGGTAGCGATACCTCCAGTGAGAGCCCCCAACAACGTAGCGGTGGTGCCACCGCCGAGAATCAACATGACGATGAGCGCGCCAGTGTAGGAACCGGTCTGAAAACCAATCACATCCGGTGAGCCCAATGGATTCGCGGTGAGGTTTTGAAAGATAGCTCCACTCATGGCCAGTGTTGCGCCCAGCAGGATTGCCAGAAGCGTGCGCGGTGCGCGCCATTCCACCACAATCATGTTGGTGTAGGAATCACCGTTGCCGGTCAACGCCTGGAACGCTTCACCAACGGTGATGGATGCAGAACCATCAACCAAGGAGTACACCGCAATCAGCGCAGTCGCCAATAAGAGTCCACCTGTGACGACAGCTGTGCGCACCCCGATAAGCATCACCGGGCGTTCTTTGGGACCGATGCGGAAAATCTTTCGCCCGAATTCAAGCTCTTGCTTCGTATCCGGATTCGTTGTGTGAACCATCGCGCTTAAACCTCCGGAATGCGGTACTTACGCACCATGTAAATCAACAGCGGTGCGCCAACGAATGCAGTTACTACTCCCACGGGCACTTCCCCAGCAGTAATCACGCGACCTATAACATCACTCACGCCCAAAACCGCTGGGGCCAAGACGATTGAATAGGCCATAATCCACCCTTGATGTGGGCCCACGATCATGCGGGATAGATGTGGTGCCAACAGCCCAATAAATCCGATGGGCCCCGCCGCCGCAGTAGCGCCACCGGCTAGCAGTGCAATTGCTACCAATACCACCAGCCTGGTTCTTTGCGGGTGCGCGCCCATAGCAACCGATGCCGCTTCACCCAGTGAAAGCACATCCAATGCGCGAGTGCTGGCCAGCGCAATAAGCAAGCCTACCAAGATAAATGGGGTGATGGACAAGGTGGCATCGAGAGGCTGCGATGCTGTGGTGCCCGCTGACCAGCCACGCATGCGTTCCAAAACTTCTGAATTGGTCAGCAACACCGCGGATGCAAAACCGCCCAGCACCGCCCCCAATGCCACACCGGACAAGGTCATGCGCACCGGACTGCCACGCAATGGACCACTGTTGCCAATGGCGAAGACCACCGCCGAGGTCACAATCGCACCAGCAAAAGACCACCACATGTACTGGGAGATATCTGTAACCCCAAAAAATGCCAGGCCAACAACCACCATGAGAGAAGCACCCGCATTAACGCCCAAAATCCCCGGGTCCGTCATTGGGTTTCTGGTCACAGCCTGCATCAAACCACCCGCGACCCCCAACGCACTACCGGCAACCAACACCAGGAAAGTACGTGGAACGCGAGACTGCCAGACCACCTGCGATACCGGATCCGCCGGATCCGGGTTAATCAGATAATGAAAAACATCCGACGGTGGAATGCTGCGTGAGCCCACCATCATGCTCAACACCAGCGCACCGGCACATAAGACCGCAATGATAATGAAACCAATGAGCCGGTTGGCCGGAGCAACTGGCCTTTCCACAGCCTTCGGGGCTGTGGAGGTGGTGGAACTTGCTGGCATAAAAGACTAGCTCACCTTGTCGTAGGTCTCTACCTTGTCTGCAAGATCCTGCAGCCAATCGGCATAGTTACGGCTGGTCAACGCACCCTTGGAAGACCACGTGGATACCTGGTCTGCCTGGACAGCTGGAAGGTTGTCCCACAGCTCCGCAGTAAATGGCGCCTCTGGGTCATAGTTTTCTACCAAGATGACATCAGCAGGGTAGGTCGAAGCATCTTCCCACGCCACTCGACCCCACTGGTTTCCTTCCGCTGGTGCGTCTGGGCCTGCGATGTTTGCGCCAAGTTCTTCCAGCATGTCCGCCTGCGCGAAGCCCACGCCGGTATAGAGCATTTCCTTGGTTGGGCTGGTCAGCAGGAAGTTGTAATCCTTGCCGTCTACTGCTGCGGTGAACGCTTCCTTGGCCGCTGCGAAGTCTCCATCTGCCGCCACGATGTTGTCAGCTTCTACGTCTGCACCGAAGAACTCTGCAATCTCGCGGGTATCCGCAATCCTTTGATCAATAGAGCCTTCCGATGGCAGCGGCACGAAAGGCGCAACGCGCTGCAACTGAGCGTTGACGTCTTCATCGAACCAAGACCAACCCTTCGCGTTACCGTTGCCGATGATGGCATCCGGGCGCAGTTCAGCCAGCTTTTCCAGATCGATCTCAGCATCTTGGCCGATGGTCTCAATACCTTCGATGTCAGCATCACCCATCAACGCTGGGTTGTCACACTCAAAACCAAACAACGCATCCGGCTCAATGCCGTACTCGTGCAGAGAGCTATAGGCGTAGCAGTCCATAACGATGGTTTCTGGCTGGTTTTCGAAGTCGATGTTTAACCCCTCAATACTGGGGTGGGACAGAGTCAGCTGCTCACCGTCGCCAGCCGCTGCATCTTCCCCCGAGGCTTCTTCCCCCGAGGTGGAGCACGCCGCAAGAACGAGGGCTGCAGCAGCACTTAAAGCCATCAATGCCGTCTTTTTCACTTGTTATTTCCTTTGCTGGGAATAGGGATCAATTAACCATGGCAAATATACACCACTTGAGTAGGGTTGCCTAACTTTCAATAGGTAGGACTATTCATTGTAAGGATTGATATACCAAAGATATAGACTCGGCATTAGACGGTCAACCATTTACACCTGGCATCGCTTAGCGCAGTTCAATCCCCTTTAACATTTGGAAGAGATTTCGAAAATGGCTGAGACACCAAGCGTCAGCGTTAATCTAAAAGCGCTGGCTGAAGAACTGCTAAATAAGGCGGCTGGGACAGAAAGCGGGCGTGCAACCCACGTGTTCCGCGCAGTGCCTGGTGGTTCCCTTTTACAGGTCTTGCTTGTCCTGAAAGACGGCAAGGAATTGTCTAAGCACGAGAACCCTGGCGAGGCACTCTTGCACGTATTGAGCGGAAAAGTTCGGCTTACCGCAGACGACGATTCACTAGAGTTGAGCGCCGATGAGCATGCTGTGGTGCCTCAGTAGCGTCATGGACTGCTCTCCTTGGAAGACTCAGCAATCCTGCCGACCGTAGTGCGCAATCGCGCCTAGATAGCGTTCCAGCTTCCTAACGCTCTGGCTTCGTTGCCACGATTGCCACGGCGTTGAGGTGCTCGCTGTGCGTGTTGAAGGTTTTTCGCATCTGCAGCACCCGCTTGCGGGCATCGGAGTTATTCCGAAGGTTCTTCACAAAGCACAGCGTGCCTAAGAATCCTTCATCGGAAAGAATTCGACGCGGCTGCAGCAAAGCCATCGGCGCGGTCTCAACCTTGGCGGCTTTAAAAAGCCATTAGCCTCAAACACTGCCGTCCATTCGCCCAAGGTCAGCGGACACGCGTTCACCCTAATTGCGCGCGCAAGGCTTTGACGGATTTCATCCTTCACCCCATCTGCTAGTTCTTCAGGAACTAGCCCCAGTTCGTGAATGGCGTACCGCCCACCCGGACGTAGGATGCGCGCAGCCTCTGCAACGATTGCATTCTTAGCCTTCTCACCCTGCATGGTGAGCATCGCTTCCCAATCACAAGGTCAGCCGACTCATCGGCCAGTCCAGTTTCAGCGGCGTCGGCCTCAATTAGCTTTGCACGCAGGCCAAAGACGCGGCGCACTGCAGCCACAGCATCCGGATCACTATCCGCACCTGTATAACTCGAAGGCGTGAGCTCAAGAATCCTACCCGGCGTGCGCCCAAGACTAGGCGCTGGTTCAACTACATCAACGTTCGGAATTCCGGATAGTTCGAGCAATTCATCTGTTAGTCTGCGCCCACCGAGGCAAAGGACTCACTTTCCCAATTTGGCCAAAAGCCAGTGGCCTTGCATGGATTCATCCGCACGTGATGTGCCGATCATTTGTTCACTCATGAGGACCTGATTGCCCTCCCCAATGAATCAGTCCGGTTTTACCATTTCGTCGACCACGTCCCCGGCACTCAACCTTGGATTTCACCTGGCTTTAAACACAGTCATAACTAGACGTCAACAAAGAATTCCCCAGACAAAAATAAAACCTTCTGACCAGTGGAAAGAGGGTATAAAGTGGAGCTAACGGGATTCGAACCCGTGACCCCCACACTGCCAGTGTGGTGCGCTACCAACTGCGCCATAGCCCCAAAGCTGTATTGAATTATGAAGTGGAGCTAACGGGATTCGAACCCGTGACCCCCACACTGCCAGTGTGGTGCGCTACCAACTGCGCCATAGCCCCTCATACGAGGTACAACCTTCACGATTGCAACTCGTATCAATATATCCGCTCCCCATTCACTCACCAAATCGCGAGTTGGGGCGCGTTATTTTCTCAATGGCTACTTGTCTAGGACGAGGCCAACCCACTCCATGATGGACGTGTTCTCGTCTTCTGGAATGTCCTTGCCGTCCTTGATGATGCGCGGCGAGGACACGCTTCCGGTTTCGCTCTCCAGCTTTTCGTAGTTCGAGGTCACCAGTGGGTTTCCTTCACCAACCGGGGCTTCTTCAATGGCCTTTACCGTGGCATCATCTGCGCCCAGTTCCTTCGCGGCAGCAGCGAAGTCTTCCATCTCCCACTTGTTGTACACCTTGGACTGATTCTCCATGAGGTACTTACGCAGGTTCCAGTAGAGCTTGGCATCACCGGTCTTTGCTACCTGCTCCATCGCAGCTGCCGCCTTGGAGGAGTGGCCCGTGTTGGACTTGATGCTCTCCAAGCCGTTCGGGCTGCCGTCAAGGAAGTTGAGGGTGCGCACGTGCACGACGAGCTCGCCCGCATCAATCGCATCCTTCATCTGCTCGTCGGTTTCCTTCGCCAGGTCACCACAGTGCGGGCAGGAGTAGTCCTCGTACAGGTCTACTTCGGTTGCGTCCTTTGCTGCATCCGCGGACTTGAGGGTTACCGCATTGTCCGCGTAGGAAATCTCCATGGAGACGTCCTCGGCGGCGTAGTCCCCCAGCGCATCGGTCTGTGCACCTCGCCCTTGATAGACGATGTATCCGATGACCACGGCAATAATAACCAGCAGAACAGCGAGGCCCCAGACGAATCCACTATTGCCTTTGGAGTTGGGGTCTTTGACTGTACTCATTAAACAACCTTGCCTTTATGACTTAAGTTCGAACAGATGAAAGCCTACACACCACTGTTAAGGGTGCAATGCAAACTTGGTGAAAGGACGCTTGATCGTCCACACCATTAAGACAGAATAGAAGACATCTCGCAGAAGTGTCATCATGTAATTCATCACTTGCGCGTCTTCATCAGGGCTCACGGAGAAGCAACCGCAATCAATTCCGAGTCCCCGCGCCCACGCCTGCGCGATGCCGATCATGAACAGCACCAGAACTATTTGCCCAACCCACGCCGATGGTCGCAAAAACAGCCCCAGCAATAGCAGCAGGCCGCCACAGATCTCCAGCGGGCCAATCAGGTAGGACAAGTAGTGCGACCACTCAGGGGTAAAGATTTCATATGCCTTGATGCTTTGCGACACCGCGAGCTGATCCGTCAGCTTCGACGCCCCCGCCTTGATCCACACATAGGCCATATAGAATCGCGCGAATGCACTAATGATGTCGAGCACGAGAGGTGCACTGATCTTGGTTTTGGTCACGGAGTTAGCCTAACAATCTACGGGTGAAGGGCATAGCGGCGGTAGGGGCGCCGGATGGTCCAGACAGTGAGGGCGAGGAAGAAAGCGTCGCGAAGCAGCGTCAGTGCGTAGTTCATGCCCTGGCTTATGTCGGCGGGGTCGTAGCCAAAACACCCGCAATCAATGACGAGCCCCCGCGCCCACGCCTGCGTGATGCCCACCATGAACAGCACCACAACCATCGCAGCGACTGACGACGCCTCCCGCAAGAACAGCCCCAACAACAGCAGCACCCCACCCATGAGTTCTAGGGGCCCGATGAGGTAGGCCAAGTATCCGGACCACTCCGGGGTAAAGATGCCATAGGCCTCGATGGCCTGGGTCATCTCCATCCGGGCATCCAGTTTCTGTATGCCGGCGATAATCCACACGGCAGCCATTCCATAGCGTGCGAGCGCGCTGATGAGGTCAGGCACCGATAGGGATCGTAAGGCTGTCATAAACCATTAGCCTAGACCTCCGAGAACCTGTGACACCAGCGCCTGTGCTTCTTCCTGCACCTGCTTGAGGTGTTCTTCGCCACGGAAGCTCTCAGCGTAAATCTTGTACTTATCCTCCGTGCCGGACGGGCGCGCGGCAAACCACGCGTTCTCCGTCGTCACCTTGAGGCCGCCGATCGCCGCGCCGTTGCCCGGTGCCTCGGTGAGCTTGGCGACGATCTCCTCGCCCGCCAGCTCCGTAGCCGTCACCTGCTCCGGGGAGAGCTTCTTCAGGATGGCCTTCTGTTCACGGGTAGCTGGGGCGTCGGTGCGCGCATAGGCCGGCGCACCATATTCCTCCGCCAGCTCCGCGTAGCGCTGCGACGGGGTCTTGCCCGTCACCGCCAGGATCTCCGCGGCCAGCAAGTCCAAGATGATGCCGTCCTTGTCGGTGGACCACACCGTACCGTCGAAGCGCAGGAAGGAAGCACCGGCGGATTCTTCGCCGCCGAAGCCGAGGGAGCCGTCGACAAGCCCCGGCACAAACCACTTGAAGCCCACCGGCACCTCCACGAGCTCCCGGCCCAGGCTGGCCACGACGCGGTCGATCATGGAAGAGGACACCAAGGTCTTACCCACGCCCGCATTTCCCCACTGGGGGCGGTGGCTAAACAGGTACTCGATGGCCACAGCCAGGTAGTGGTTCGGGTTCATCAGCCCAGCGTCCGGCGTAACAATGCCGTGGCGGTCCGCGTCGGCGTCGTTGCCCGTGGCCAGGTCGTACTTGGAACGGTTATCCACCAACGAAGCCATGGCGTCCGGGGAGGAGCAGTCCATGCGGATCTTGCCGTCGGTATCCAGCGTCATGAAGCGGAAGGTGCCGTCGACGTCGGGGTTCACCACGGTCATGTTCAGCTCGTAGTGCTCAGCGATGGCCGCCCAGTAGTCCACCGAGGCGCCGCCCATCGGGTCCGCGCCGATGCGCACGCCGGCGTCCTTGATAGCCGCCATGTCCACGACGTTGGCCAAATCGGACACATAAGAGTCGAGGTAATTGTGCTTGACGCAGCGCGCATCGAGCACGCCGTCAACCGGTACGCGCTTCACCCCGTCGAGCCCGGCGCGCAGGTAGTCGTTGGCTTTTGCTGCAATCCAGTCGGTGGCATCGGTATCCGCCGGACCGCCCGTTGGCGGGTTGTACTTGAATCCACCATCGCGCGGCGGGTTGTGGGAGGGGGTAATCACGATGCCGTCGGTGCCCGGGTTGGTCAGGATGGCGTGGGAGACGGCCGGGGTCGGGGTGTAGCGGCCGCGGTCATCCACCCGAACCTCCAGTTCATTGGCAAGGAGGACCTCGAGGGCGGAGACCATGGCGGGTTCGGACAGGGCGTGGGTATCACGGCCGATGAAGATGGCGCCCGTGGTGCCCTGCTCGGCGCGGTAGTCCACGATGGCCTGGGTGATGGCCAGGATGTGGGCCTCATTGAAGGCGGTGTCCAAGGCTGAGCCGCGGTGTCCAGAGGTGCCGAAGGAAACCTGCTGGTCAGGGTTATCGGCGTCGGGGGTGCGGGAGTAATACGCGGTGACCAACTCCGCGATATCGATGAGATCCGAAGGCTGGGCTAGTTGGCCGGCGCGCTCGTGTGCCATGGTGGTTTCCTCCTTGGGGATGTGGATGTACCTTAAGCTTGCCTGCTTCACGACGTTTTCGCATCCCAACTAGGATGGTGCCTATGCCACAGATCCTTCTTGTGGGCTGCGGGACCGCGCTCGGGGCGCTGGCCCGCTTTGGCCTTTCTTCGCTTCTCGGGGGCGGCGCGCTGCCGCTGTTGCTCATCAACGTTGTTGGCAGCGCTGTGATGGGCTATGCCAAACCGCCCGCGTTTTGGGGCACGGGTTTCTTAGGCGGCTTTACCAGCTTTGCCGCGTTTGCGTATCTCACTTCAGGTTTCGGGCCGGCGCAGGCGGGGGCATATGTCCTGGCAACGGTCCTGGGCTGCACCGTGGCGTACCTGGTCGGTGACCGTCTCCAGGCTCGGAGGCGCGCATGATGCTCTCCATCTTGGCTGTGCTCGCCGGCGGTTTTGTGGGCGGTTGCGGGCGCTACCTGTTAACCCGCATCCTGCCCTCCCCCACGTGTACCTTCGCCGCGAACCTCATCGGCTCTGCGGTGGCCGGCGTGGCCTATGGCTACGCCACGCACGCGCACACCGCCGAGTTCTTCCTCCCCTTGCTCGCGGCCGGCGTGGCGGGCGGGCTATCGACATGGTCCACGTTGGCCAAAGAGCTCGGTGACATGATTAAGGCCAAGCGCTGGTGGCGCTTGGCGCGGTATCTCTTCTGGACGGTGGGCCTGGGCATCGTCCTGGCGTGGCGCGGGGCGTGGGTCGGCTCGCTTTTGGCCTAGCCTTCTCACCGCACTCCGCGTCTAAGCGCGCGAAGTGTTAGTCGGCGATGGCGTCCAACGGCGGGGTCTTTGCCGCGCGGTGGGCCGGCCACAGGGCGGCCAGCACACCGACGATGCCGGAGCCGACGAGCATGACGACGAGCATCATCCACGGCACCGTCGTGGAGTCGAGGCCTTCGTCCGCAAGCACGGAAATGAATGACCACCCCATCCCCAGCCCCATGAGGATGCCCATGAGAGCGCCGAAGAGCGCAATCTGTACCGACTCCACGGTGATCATCGTGCGAATCTGGCGGCGCTGGGTGCCCACCGCGCGCAGCATACCAATCTCCTGGCGTCGTTCAATCACGCCCAAGGTGAGGGTATTGACAATGCCCAGGATCGCGATGACCACAGCCAACGCCAGCAGCGCGTAGAGGATTGTGAGCATCTGGTCAATCATGCCGGCGGCCTCGCCTGCGAATTCCTCGCCGGTGCGCACCTGCACCACGACGAGGTCCTTGACGGACTCCTCCAGGTTGGCGCGCAGCTTTTCCTTGTCATAGCCTTCCTCCGCGTTCACGTAGACCAACATGACGTTGAGGCTAGCCGGGTCGACGACCTCTGTTGCCGCGGAGGCGGAGACAGCTAAGCGCGGGAGCATCTGGAAGGGCTCATACGTGCCGAGGAGCTTCACCTGCGTGGTACGAGACGGATCCGGGCCCGCCAGCTCATAACTCTGGCCGACCTCCCAGCCCTGCTCTGCAGCTAGATCGGCTTCGGCGATGAAGCCCGGCTCCTCGCCCGTCTTCAGCGATCCTTCCACCAGGGTGAGGTTAAGGACGTCATCGGCGTTGCCGTCAACCACCTGGCTGATCGCCATCTCCGGGCTGTAGTTCATGGAGGCCTGACCATCGACCTGCAACGGCGCGGTACTCATCGCCACGACCTGCCCGGCGCCCTCGGTATCGCGGGCGCGCTGCGCCGTCTCATTCGGCGTTGGGAAGTTGCCCGATGTCGGACCCGACAGCAGAAAGTCCGCGCGGGCGTCCTGCTCCACGGCATCCGCGACCGAGGTTTTCATCGTCGCGCCAAGCATTCCGATCGAGGTCACCAGCGCCACGCCCAGCATGAGAGCGAATGCGGTCGCCGCGGTACGGCGCGGGTTGCGCGCCGAGTTCGTCGAGGCTAGCTTGCCCACCGCACCAAAGGGCGCACCAATCACGCGGCCAATCGCCGGAACGATGGGCAGGGAGATGGCCGGTCCAGCCAGGAAGAAGCCAAGGATCAGGTTGAGCGCGCCAAGACCCACGAGGGAGGCACGGATGCCCGTGGAGGCGTCGATAAGCACGCCGAGGACCGCGAAGATAATGCCCGCGACGAGCAACAGTCCACCCAGCACGCTGCGCACGAGGAGCGAAGAACCAGCTGCAGACTCGGTTGTGCGCATGGCTTCCACCGGCTTTACCGCACCCGCGCGGCGCGCCGGCGCCCACGCGGACACGATGGTGACCACCGCGCCCAAGAGCAGCGGCACGACTACTGCGCTGACGCTCAGGCCCAGACCGCCGCCCATGGGCATGTCCTTAGCTTCAAAGACTGCCTTGATGATCGCGACGAGACCCATACCTGCCACCACGCCGACGGCTGAGCCGACGAGCCCCACGATGAAGG
Source organism: Corynebacterium sp. HMSC056F09 (assembly GCF_001815785.1). NCBI lineage: Bacteria > Bacillati > Actinomycetota > Actinomycetes > Mycobacteriales > Corynebacteriaceae > Corynebacterium > Corynebacterium sp. HMSC056F09. The sequence goes on along the minus strand of NZ_KV821963.1, from coordinate 5,934 downwards.
CCTCCGTCACCACCGAGCGCGTAATCTGGCCGCGGGATGCGCCGAGCGCGCGCAGCAGCGCGAACTCCTTGGTGCGCTGGGCCACGATCATGGAGAAGGTATTCGCGATGATAAACGTGCCCACCAGCAGCGCGATGAGGCCAAAGGCGATGAGGAAGTAGTTGACGAATTTCAGAGCAGAGGAAATCTGATCCGACAGCTCATCGGCCAGCTTCTGGCCGGATTCCGCCTCGACCTCGAAGGTGTTGTTGAGGTGCTCCACGAGCGCATCGGCATCGACGCCGTCGGCCGCAGCGACCTTCAGCTGGGAAGAGTCTCCATAGCGCTCAACGAAGGCCTCGTGCTCCATGAGCAAAGTCAGACTGGGGCCCTGGTCCACCACAGGCTTGACGACGCCCACGACCTTCACCTCATCGCGCTGGTCCGGGTGCACGACGAGGAGGGTATCGCCGACGTGAATGCCGAACTTCTCGGCTGCGGAATCGTTGATGAGGACTTCGCCGGTCCCGTGGGGCTCGGAGCCGTCGACAAGCGTGGCGGGCTCACCGACGGATTGATCCTCCGGGTAGTAGGGCTGCACGCTGGACGTGCCCCCGCCGGTCTGGAACGCCTCGGCGTCTTCGTTGGCCACCACGACCGTCTGGCTGCTTTGCATGTTTACCGCGCGAACGTCGGGGTCGGCGGCGATGTCATCGCGCATCTTCTGATCCAGCTTCGGGCCGTTTTCCTTCTGGCTCACGGCCGCATCCACGCCGGTAAATGCTGTCGAGACAGCGGAGTCGAACGTATTCGACAGCGAGTTGGTGAACATGAAGGAGCCCGAGATGAACGCGGTACCCAGCACCACCGCCAGCAGGGTCAGGGCAAGGCGCAGCTTATGCGCGAGAATATTGCGCACGGAGACCGTGCGCATGGTGTTCTTTGTGGCCATGCTCTAGCCCTCGATTTCTGCCATCACGGCGTGGATGGACTCCATGGTCGGATTCATGAGCTCATTAACCAGGCGGCCATCGGCGAGGAAGACCACGCGGTCAGCGTACGAAGCGGCCTTGGCGTCGTGCGTAACGATAACCACGGTCTGCCCATCCTTGTCCACGGCGGTACGCAAAATGTCGAGCACCTCGGCGGAGGAGTTCGAATCCAGGTTGCCGGTGGGCTCATCACCGAAGATGATCTCAGGACGGGAAACCAGGGCGCGCGCACACGCCACGCGCTGCTGCTGGCCGCCGGAGAGCTCGGCCGGGCGGTGGTTCAAGCGGTGGGACAGGCCAAGGCGCGTGGTGACCTCATCAAACCACGCCTTATCGACCTTGTTGCCAGCGATATCGGAAGGCAGCGTGATGTTCTCTGCCGCGGTCAACGTGGGCACCAGGTTGAAGGACTGGAAGATGAAACCCAGGCGGTCGCGGCGCAGGGCGGTAATGTCTTTATCGCTGAGCTGCGACATATCGGTGTCACCGATGAAAGCCGAGCCGGACGTCGCCGAATCGAGGCCCGCCATAGTGTGCATGAGGGTGGATTTGCCGGAGCCCGACGGGCCCATGATGGCGGTAAAGGTATTGCGCGCGAACTCAACGTCGACGTGGTCCAACGCGGTGACTGCGGTATCTCCCTGACCGTATTGTTTGAACAGGTCAACGGCGCGTGCCGCGGCAGTCGTCGTTGGGGTGGTCATGGACGTGTTCTCCTTATAGATGGGGAAAGTAACGTCACTACCCTATCTTGCCCTGGGTAAGTTATGTGACGCGTGTGGTCTAAAATATGCTCCATGCGCGCATCCCTTTCCGCTCTAGAGCATTACGACCGTTGTGCCGAAGCAGCCGCGGCTCAGGTCATGCGCCACTACTCCACCAGTTTTTCCCTGGCCACGCGGCTTCTCTCACCCAGGGTGCGCGTGGATATCCGTAACTTATACGCCATGGTGCGCACGGCCGATGAGATCGTCGACGCGGGGCTTGCTCCCCAGGACGCCGCCGTGCTTCTCGACGCCTACGAGGCCACCGTCCGCGCCGCCCCCTCCCAGCGTTTTCACGCCGACCCCGTGGTGCACGCGTATGCGCTCTCCGCGCGGCGCTGCGGGTTCCAGGACGAGCACATCGCAGAGTTCTTTGCTTCCATGCGCTGCGATCTGACCCAGAGCACGCACACACACGACTCCTTCGAGAACTACGTGTCCGGCTCCGCGGAAGTCATTGGGCTCTTGTGTTTGGATGCTTTCTACGCCGGTCAGGCGCGACCGGCCGGCATCGAGGAAGGCGCGCGGCGCTTGGGCGCGGCGTTTCAGAAGATCAACTTCTTGCGCGATCTGCGCGAGGACTCCGCAGACCTCGGCCGCTCATATTTTCCAGCGCTGCCCGATCCCACCGGCTTGGACGAAGGGAAAAAGGCTGCCATCATCGCTGATATTCGCGAGGACCTGTCTGTAGCGCAGGGTGCCATCGAGTTGCTGCCGCGCGGCTCCCGCATGGGCGTGGCGGCGGCTACCGCCCTCTTTACTGAGCTCACCGACCAGCTCGAGGCAACCCCCGCCGTCGAGATCCTCACGACAAGGGTGTCGGTATCACCAGCGCGTAAGGCCTTCCTCGTGAGCCGGGCAGCTGCATCGGCGGTGAAATAAACATGGGCAAGCGGGTTGTCGTCATCGGCGCTGGCATCGCGGGGCTTGCCACCGCGGCGTTGATGCTGCGGGAGGGCTGGGACGTGGTCGTCGTCGAGAAGCAGCGTAGCGTCGGCGGGCGGGCGGGAGTCCTAGAAGTCGACGGCTTCCGTTTCGATACGGGGCCTTCGTGGTATCTCATGCCGGAGGCTTTTGATGAATTTTTCCGGGCCTGTGGGACGAGCACCGAGCGTGAGCTGGACCTCGTCCCCCTCTCGCCTGCGTATCGCGTGTACAACGAGGACGGCGCGTTCCTAGATGTGGAGAGCGGCGTGGAGGAGGTCGCGCACCTATTCGAGTCTATTGAGCCGGGCGCGGGTGAGCGCGTACGGGCGTATTTGGCGCGCTCCTCCGACGTCTACGCGGTGGCGCTGAGCAGCTTTTTGTACACCACGTTTTCGCGCCCTACTGAGCTGCTGACACGGGAGGTGCTCACGCGGCTGGGCACGCTCGCGATGCTGCTGACGCGTTCGCTGGACAGGCTGGTAGCGGCGCAGTTTCAGGACTATCGCCTGCGTCAGGTCCTGACCTATCCGGCGGTGTTTTTGTCGACCGAGCCTCAGGCCGCGCCGGCCCTGTATTCCTTGATGAGCCACACCGACCTGGTCGAAGGTGTGCGCTACCCGCAGGGTGGCTTCGCCGCGGTGGTCGCGGCGATTGCGCGCCAAGCGGAGGGTGCAACCTTCCTCATGGGTACCGCGGTGACGGCAATTGAGTGCACGGACGGGCGCACAACTGGCGTGCGGCTGGATGACGGCCGCTTCATTTCTGCAGAGGCCGTGGTGTCGGCGGCGGACCTGCGCCACACCGAAACCGCGTTACTGCCAGAGTCAGCGCGGACCTACCCGGAAAGCTACTTCGCACGGCGCGATCCGGGTTTGGGTACGGTTCTGGTGTTCCTCGGCGTCCGCGGCGAGCTGCCGCAGCTTGAGCACCACACTCTGTTGTTTAGCAAGGACTGGGAGCCCGATTTCCGCGCCGTCTACCACGGCCCGGAGGCCTCGCGCCCGCTCGGTGCTTCGGAGTCGATCTACGTGTCGAAGACATCCGCGACGGATCCTGACGTGGCGCCGGAGGGCTGCGAGAACCTCTTTGTGCTCGTCCCTGTGCCGGCGGAAGAAGCGTTTGGCCACGGAAGTGCCTACAACGACACAGAATCTGCCCGCGTCGCCGCGATTGCTGACGCCGCTATCCACCAGCTAGGCACATGGCTTGGCATTCCGGACTTTGCCGAGCGCATCGTCATGCGCCGAACGGTGGGGCCCTCTGATTTTGCGCAGCGCTATAACGCGTGGGCAGGTGGAGCGGTGGGACCTGCACATACGCTGCAGCAGTCCGCGTTCTTCCGTGGGCGCAACGTCTCGCGAAAACTGAAGAACCTGTTCTACGCGGGCGGAACGACCGTGCCGGGCGTGGGAGTGCCAATGTGCCTTATTTCTGCGCACAACGTCCTCACGCGGATGCGTGAACAGCGCTAAACGTTGGGCCCGAGTGCACTCTCAATTCGCGCTGAATTCCCCCAGTGCTGACCCCCGTGACAGAACTTGGTTCTCAGTCCCCACTCCGCGGCATGGAATTCACGAAAAGGCCGTGCAGCGCTGCATAGCGTAGTCTGAGGAGGTTGACGTCGAGTGGAAAGGCGAAGCGATGGCAGAAACTACTGAGCAGGCCAGCGAGACCGTAGAGGCATGGCTGAAGCAAGAAGACGCTATCGATCCTAAAAAGGCCCCTCGTCTCCAGGAGCTCTTAGCCCGCGTTCCCCGTCAAGACCTCATCGCGATTGTGGAGCGTCAAAATGCTCTCCGCGCTGCGCTAGCCCTCCGCCTGCTGCCGCGGGAAAAGTCCATCGCAGTCTTCGACGCACTCGATGCAAAGCACCAAGCGGACATCATTGATGAGCTGGGCAACGCCGATGTCTACGAGTTCTTCGACGAGTTGGACCCCGAAGACCGAGTGGCGCTCTTGGATGAGCTGCCCGCGGAGATTGCGGATCGCCTCCTCCGTTCACTGACCCAGACTCAGCGCGACGTGACCGGAGTGATCCTTGGATACACGAAGGGCTCCGTCGGGCGTCGTATGTCGCCAGAGGTGCCCGACATTCACCCGGAAATGAGCATGGAAGATGCCCTGTACACGCTCCGGGATACGGCCGATGAACTGGAGACCATCTATACCGTTCCGGTGACGCGCAAGGACCGGCGTCTGGTCGGCGTCGTCAGCCTGCGCGAACTCTTCACGGCTGAGCGCGGTGTACTCATTGAGGACATCATGAACGAGCCGGTATATGCATACGCGACTGCCGACGCCGAGGAGACCGTGCGGTGGTTCTTGCCCCTCGATATGCTAGCTCTGCCAATTGTGGATGATTCACACCGCCTCGTCGGTCTTCTTACGTGGGACGATGCCACGGACATCATGGAAGAAGCGGACAGCGAGGACTCTGCTCGTTCCGGTGGTACGGAAGCGCTCCAGCAGCCTTACTTGTCGACGCCGTTGCTCAAGCTCGTTCGCTCCCGCATTCTCTGGCTGCTCGTGCTCGCTGTGTCAGCTCTGCTGACCGTGCGGGTTCTCGATTCCTTCGAGGACACCTTAGCCAAGGCGGTTGTACTGTCGCTGTTCATCCCTCTCCTCACCGGCACGGGCGGTAATACTGGAAACCAGGCAGCGACTACTGTGACCCGCGCGCTCGCGCTTGGCGACGTCCGAACGCGCGACCTCCTTTCTGTAATGTGGCGCGAGCTGCGCGTCGGAATGCTGCTCGGCGCCGTACTGGGACTGGCTGGTCTCGTCTTGGCGACGGTGATCTACGGCCTCGATATCGGTATCGTGATCGGCTCCACCCTGTTTCTTATCTGCTCAATGTCAGCGACAGTTGGCGGCCTCATGCCGATTGTGGCAAAGACGGTTGGCGCGGATCCCGCTGTCTTTTCTAACCCGTTCATTTCCACGTTTTGTGACGCGACGGGCTTGATTATCTACTTCTTCATCGCAAAGTCGGTGTTGGGCATCTAGTCCGATAGAAACTGCCGCGCTCCGTCGCGCAGCCCGCCGATATTCCTGTGCCCGCACTAGAGCCGCACTATCTTCGGCGCGCGGCTGAAAAGCTGTGCATACACCTGCATGACGCTTGCGCCACTTGCTACACGGTTACCCCTCTCCTCTACCGGGCTGAACACCATCGATTTCTGCATCCAACTGTCCACCACAAAAAGTGTCGCTGCGACCTCTATTGCCGCCTTCACGAACAAATGTTGCGACCGGCTATTTGGTAGCAGTGT